>JBDRVV010000036.1 GCA_039802005.1 candidate division WOR-3 bacterium | reverse complement strand
GAAACCTCTTGCGTAATCCATAAATGAAAAGTTGTCGTGTAAATTCAGAAAGTTCAAATGCCTTACGCAGTCTTTCCTCAGGGGACATCTGACGAAGTATCTGGATATATTTTTTATGTGCAATATCTCTATTCATTACAATGCTCCTGCCAGTATTTCAGAAACATCCATAACCCTAACATCAGTATTCATCGCCTTCAACGTTTCTTCAAACATCTGCAAACAATAAGGGCAGGCGACCGCAATGATTTCGGCACCGGTAGCGAGAAGTTGCTTTAATCTCAAGTTAACAAGACGTTCTTCATTTGCATATTCACGCCACAAACCCATTGAACCTGCGCCACAACAGACGCTATTCTTACGATTGAAAAATGGAACTTCAACAAGTTTCAGTCCTGGAATTGACTTTAATATCTCCCTTGGCTCTTCGTAAATACCGCTCTGCCTTCCCAAGGTGCAGGGGTCATGATAGACAACGCTCTTGTTGAATGATTTTGTTGGTTTTATTTTCCCAATTTTTATTTGTTCAAAAAGTATTTGTGTGTAGTGAAATGTCTGAAAATTATAGTGACTCCGGTACTCGGTATTGAAAATTGTATAACAATGGGGTGAAATTGTTATCGTATTCTTCACATTTAACTCTTTGAATGCCTTGAGATTATTATTAAAAAGCGATTGAAAAACTTTTTCTCCGCCAGTGCGCCTGACTGCCTCACCACAACAACTTTCTTTTTCACTTGCAATGCCGAAATTCACACCTGCTTTCTGGAATATCTGTGCTATTGACCTTGCCACATTCTTTGCGCGTGCGTCGTAGGCAGTAATACAGCAGACGAAGAAAAGATTCTCAAGTGCAGGATTATACTCTTTTATATCTAAACCCTGTGCCCAGTCTTTTCTTTTTTCTTGAGGTTCACCAAGGGGGTTATTGTTACTCGTTAAACGCGAAATTAAACTTTTCAACTCAGCCGGATAAGAACCAAAATCAATCATTATTCTACGAGCAGAACGAAGAATATTGGAAATATTAACCTTCCTTGGACATTCATAAAGACAACTATCACAACCAACACAGCGGAATACTTCATTTGTCTCCTGACAGACTGCGTCTTTGTCTTCACTGCATAGTATCGCACCCAATCTCACAAGATCAGGAAACTGATATGTTGTATAATTTATACCATCAAGCATATTCCAGGGGCAGGCAGCCATACATCTGCCACATTCATAACATTTTATTGCATCTTCCGCACCCTGCTCAAGAAGCAGTTCACGGATTTCAGGATTGAGTTTTAGTAAATTATTCATAACCTTCCAATTTCTAAAATTATCCTTTTGCTTGTTTTAATTCTAAAATTTTGTTCTTTAAAACCGGCACAACCTTAAACAGGTCTTCAACAATACCGTAGTCTGCCTCATTAAATATCGGTGCATTGGGGTCTTTATTGACTGCAATGATAGTATCAGAATTCTTCATACCCATTAAATGTTGGAAAGCACCCGAGATTCCTAAGGCAATGTATAATTTGGGTTTGACCGTTTTCCCTGATGAACCGACCTGATGCTCTTTAGGAAGCCAGCCGGCATCTACCACGGGCCTTGTGCATCCAATAACACCGCCGATCGCCTTTGCGAAGTCTTCAATTATGGGTAAGTTTGCCTTATCTTTTATACCTCTGCCCACCGACACTATCACATCTGCCTTGGTAATATCAACTGCACCAACTGCTGCTTCAATGTATTCAATAAATCTACGATATTCAGGTTGAGCACTTATTGGGGTTTCCATTTTAACAACTTCTGCATTAAGACTTGCCATTTCAACCGGGATGCTGCCACTACGATAGGTTATAAGGTAAGATGGATTATCCTTTAATAAAATCTTTGCATTCAATTTTCCATCATACATTGACCTTATAACCCTTAGCTTATTATCAACGACCTGGACATCCAGACAGTCAGTGGAAAACGGTATATTCAAATTTGTAGCAAGTGCAGGTCCCAAATCCATACCCATTGCAGTATGCCCGATAATCACCAAAAACGGAGATTCCTTCTTGAAAATTTCTGCGAGCGCAATCTGATAAACTTCAGCATTAAAATCTTTGAATAAACCATTTTCCATAACAATGATACGATCTGCCTGGGTTTTTATCTGATTGATGAATTTTTCTGCATCATCGGTCAATAATATTGCTGTGCATTTTGTATTTAAACTCTGGGCAATTCTTCTACCCAGGGTTAATAATTCAAATGTTATATCCCTTATTGTTCCCTGACGGTGTTCAACCAAGGTAAATATTTCTGCCATAGTATCTCCTTAATTTGTGTGATGAATCACACCGCTACAGATTTGCGATGCACCACACCGCTACAATTGTTCACAAAAGTCCTTTTTCTTTAATGATACCTGCAATCTTTGTTGCCACTTCATCAGCACTGCCGGTTAAAATCTCAGCCCGCTTACCGACCGGGGGCAAAAATAACTCTTCAAGTATAGAATGTGTATCAATATCCGATGGTAGTTCGCTTTTTCCAATTGTCTTAATCTCTTTGCTTGCTGCACGCCGAATGGCAATCAGTGAAGCAAAACGTGGCGTATTAATACCGGTTTGTATCGTAACTAACGCAGGTAAACTTAATTCAAGATGCTCAAGCAAACCTCCTTCAAGTTCCCGGTGCACCTGCAATTTTTTATCACTTACTTCGAGTTTTGTAACAAGTGTAGCATGCGGAATTCCTAATAACTCTGCGAGGGTCTGGCCGACCATTGAATATCCATCATCGGTCGCCATACAACCCGTTAAGACCAAATCATAGTTCAATCCCTTTATAACTGAGCTCAAGACCTTTGCCGTCTTGTACCCATCAGTCTCCCCCATCTCTTCTGCCTTTATCCTTATTGCCGAGTCACCACCCTTTGCTAATGCAATCCTTAAAGTATCTTCTGTATCCGGATAACCAAAACTGATAACCGTTACCGAACCACCATACTTTTCTTTCAAAAGTATCGCTTCTTCAAGGGCATAACTATCCGATTCGTTCATATCAAAGGCAAGCCGCTCTTTAATAATATCCTTCCCACTGGAATCTATTTTAACATCTGCCTCAGCAGTCTGAGGCACCCTTTTTATGCAGACAATGATATTCAAATGACCTCCCTTTTAAAAATACCTAAAAGTCCAAAATTTCTAAATACCTAAAAGTGAAACTAAAGAATATAAAGAGCCTTATTATCTAAAATTTTTAGGAATTTAGGCGTTTAGGTATTTAGGTATTTTTATTTAATCAATTCCCTCGCTATCACAATCTTCTGAATTTCGCTCGTGCCTTCGTAGAGTTCAAGAATCTTGGCATCTCTATAAAATCGCTCAACAGCATAATCTTTTGTATAACCATACCCACCAAAAATCTGCACTGCCTTTCTTGTAACATCAACGGCGATTGTCGCAGCGTAATATTTACACATTGCTGATTCTTTTGAAAATCTCGGCATACCTTTATCTTTGCAATAGCCCGCGTAATAGACAAGCAATCTCGCCGCATGAATCTGGGTTGCCATCTCAGCCAGCATGGACTGTATCATTTCAAATTCACAAATTGGTTGACCAAATGCCTTTCTTTCCTTAGAATACTTTATTGCTGCTTCAAGTGCTGCCTGTGAGACTCCAACTGCCTGGGCACCAATATCAACCCTTGATACATCAAGGGTGTTCATACAAATCTTGAAACCATCCCCTTCTTTTCCCAGCAAATTTGACTTTGGGATCTTGCAGTCCTCAAATATTAACTCACAATTACCACTTGCCCTTATACCCATCAAATCCTCATGCTTGCCGAGTGTAAATCCTGGGGTACCCCTTTCAACAATAAATGCACTCATTCCTTTATGTTTTAATTCTTTATTGGTATATGCGAATACTACATAGATTCCTGCCTCGGTTCCATTGGTAATAAATCTCTTGGTGCCGTTCAAAACATAATAATCGCCTTCGAGTCTCGCCGTCGTCTCCATTCCGGCTACATCACTCCCAGCATTTGGTTCAGTAATTCCGATTGCACCAATCTTTTCACCACTGCATAAAAGTGGAAGGTATTTTTGCTTCTGCTCTTCGGTTCCAAAGGTCAAAATAGGATAAGTAACGAGTGAATTATTTACAGCAACAATCACACCCGTTGTTGCACACACACGTGAGATTTCTTCTATCGCAATTGCCAGTGATACAAAATCAAGACCCGAACCTCCGTATTTTTCAGGCACAACAATCCCCAGTAATCCCTGTTTTGCACATTTTTTTATATTATCCCAGGGGAATTGCCCGGTCTTATCAATCTCAGGCGCCAGAGGTGCAAGTTCGGCTTCGGCAAATTTCCGCACCTGGTCCTGTAGCATTTTTTGTTCAGCAGTTAAATCAAAGTTCATATAACCTCCCTTTCGGAAAACACCTAAAAGTCCAAAATTCCTAAATACCTAAAGATTAAAATGGAAAAGTCCAAAACTTATCCTGTTGAAAGATATAATACCTAAATGCCAAAAAATTTTAAGAATTTAGGTGTTTAGGTATTTAGACATTTTCATTTCCCCAGTATCTGTCTTGCAATGACAATCTTTTGAATTTCGCTCGTGCCCTCACCAATCTCCATTAGTTTTTCATCACGCAGGAATCTTTCAACAGGATATTCATCGGTTATGCCAAGTAAACCATGTATATCTATCGCCATACTCGTCGTCTTCATCCCGACTGTAGAGGCATAATATTTTGCCATTGCCGATTCTTTAACATAAGGTAAACCCGCATCCTTTAATTGTGCAGCATTATACACCAATAGTCTTGCGGCCTCAATCTCGGTCGCCATTTCGGCTATCATTGACTGGATTGATTGGTTTTTTGTAAGACCATTTTCTTGAACGAATTTTACAGATGCATCAAGCGCTCCCTGGGCAATACCCAGTGCCAGTGCCCCAATTGAAATCCTGCCGCCATCAAGGGTTTCCATAAATATTTTGAACCCATCTCCTTCCTGCCCGAGTATATTCTCCTTCGGAATTACACAATCTTCAAATATCAGTTCTGAAGTTATTGAACCGCGTAGGCCAAGTTTATCTTCTTCTTTGCCCGGTGTGAATCCCGGTGTGCCTTTTTCAACCACAAATGCAGAGATACCTTTATAACCCAAAGCAGGGTCTTTTGTGGCGGTAAAAATAATCACATCCGCTACATGTCCTGAAGTAATAAACCGCTTTGTCCCATTTATTATATACCTATCACCTTCAAGTTTGAACCTTGTCTGTGTTCCGGCAGCATCGCTACCCGCATTCGGTTCGGTCAGACCAAAAGAACCAATCTTTTCGCCTTTTGCCAATGGGATGAGCCATTTTTGTTTCTGTTCTTCTGTTCCTGCATAATAAATCGGGAATACACCGAGAGAAGAATGAGCAGCAAGAAATATCCCGGTTGAACCACAGACCCTGCCGATTTCTTCTACCGCGATTGCATAAGATAGAACATCAAGCCCGGCGCCACCATACTCTTTCGGGATATACAAGGCAAGGAATCCCAGTTCACCCATTCTCTTTACCAAATCCCAGGGGAATTCACCTTTCTTATCAATCTCCTTTGCCCTGGGTGCTACTTCATTATCAGCGAATGCCCGCACCTTTTCTCTAAATTCTTTGTGTTTTTCACTTAAAATCATAACCCACCGCCTTTTTTAATATTTTATACGCAGGTTAAAGCCTGCGGCTACATTTTCTGAAAATATCCACGGTCTTTTATTCTTTATAAATTCTTTTTTAAATTTCAATGTCTCTCTAAAAAATGCCTTTCAATCGGGCAGTTTCCATCTTGCCTCTTTCCATTGAACAAGATATGTCTCAAATATCCGCGCCACCTCTTTATCATCATCAGACTCAATCCGTAATGACTTTATTTTATTCTCATAATGTTTGCCAATTAAACCCACCGGCAGAGTAATTATCCCGAAAAGGAACCAGGTCAATATTGCTTGATAAAACCAACCCGTGTCAGCAAAAAGAGCGGTGATTATGAAAAAGGCAATATAGAAAATTATATAAACAACCGCCAACTTCATATTTGTGTTAATAACCTCTTTTAATTCTGAAAGGTCGATCCGAGAACGAATGACGCCTTTTTTATTACGAACAAAGGCAGTAATCTTATTTACCGAATAAAGGTGCATACCCACTGAAATTAAGATTGCAACTACTAAAATTATTAGTAATCTTTGATTCATAAACCTTTATCTCAATCCCTTATTCTAACCAAGTAAGTTCCTGACAATTTTCTCTCTCAAAACAAAACCAGACTGTCCTATGACCTGAATGCTTTTTGCATCCCTTAAATATCTCTCAACCGGATAATCTTTTGTATAGCCATAACCACCGAATACCTGGACTGATTTTATTCCGCAATAAACTGCAGTCTCGGCGCTGGTTGCGAGGGCAATATCAGAAGCAAGTGCGTAATCCTCACCAGAATCAACTCTAATTGCAGTGTCATAAACGATATCTTTAGCTGCTTCTATTTTTATCCTCATTTCTGCCAGCATTTCCCTGACCATTGGGAAATCACAAATTGGCCTGTTAAATTGCCGGCGTTCTTTTGAGTATTTTATTGATGCCTCAAGTGCTGCTTGAGCAATGCCCAGCGCTATCGCCGAAAGACATAGAGCAAAATATCTATTTATTTCTTCCATTGCGCCAGTAATATTTGCACTATTTATTATAAAGGACTCTTCGGAAATTTGCAAATTTTCAAAATCAATATCAGCAATACCTGCGGACTTAACTCCTAATAAATATGGTTTCACAATCTTCTTTGCATCCGTTTTCTCTACAACAAACAATCCTGAATCTTTCTCAGTCTTGAGAGACAAAAGATAAAAATGCGCAATTTCACCGTTAAGAACAAATCTATTTTTGCCGTTTATTATCAAAGGATTTTCTTGAACTATCTTTAACCCCCTTGTCCCATTATCAAATGAAAATCCCGCTATTTCTCCATTGGCAAGCCTGTTCAAATACGATTTAAATTTTTCACTTGAAAATTTTAACAAAACAAATCCAGCAAGGCTATTTGCTGCAAGGATAAGCCCAAGCGAAGCACAAGATTTTGATAGTTCTTCAATGATAATGCATAGACTTGTAGTATCCATTCCTGCACCACCAAATTCAGAGGGAATTATTGGTGATAACAATCCTAATTCAATCAGTTTTTTAAAGACTGATTCGGGTATTCTACCTTCATTTTCAATATCCCGGGATAAAGGTTCAACCTCCTGAACCGCAAACTTCCTAATTTCATTTTGAACCAACTTTTGTTCATTGTTAAATTTTATTAAACCCATAAAACTCCTTGTCTGAAAACACTATATTTTTTAGGCATTCAGGTATTTCGGACTTTTAGGTGCTTGAATTGGTAGCCCCTCGCTTCGCTCGGGACACTCAATTTTCCTACCACATCTGTCTACGCTGCGCTTGACATCTGTGGGGATTGGAGCCCCTCGCTTCGCTCGGGACACTCAATTTTCCTACCACCTGTCTACGCTGCGCTTGACATCTGTGGGGAAAATTGGTGCATGCTACCGCCCTTGTCAGTTACAGATAACCTCCATAACTGAACCGAAGATAAAAACAAGCGACAATATATATTTATAATTATATTAAAATTGCAATTAATGTCAATAAATAGATATTGACCATCCACTGAATTTATATATAATTAGGCACGATGAAACGCAAGTTCTTCCCATTGCAAACAAAGTTAATCCTGAGTTTTTCAACGGTAATAATCATTGGTATATTTCTTTCAACTTTTACCGGTATTCAGATAATTGGAAATACAATTGTGGCTCAGGGACAGGAAAAGGTTAAACTTGACCTGAATACTGCAAGAGAAGTTCTTGAAGAAGAAGGAAGGACTATAAAAAATATTGTGCGTTTGACAGCAAGCAGATATTTTGTGAAAGATGCCCTTATCAAAAAAAATCGTTTGTTCTTGCTAAAAGAATTGCAGAAAGTTAAAGAAGACGAAAATCTTGATATACTAAACATCACTGACAACACCGGGCGGATAATCATTCGGGCTGAGAATCCAGAATACTATAACGATTTTTCTGAAAATGAAATATTAAAAAAAGTCCTGAAAGAAAAAGAAAGCATTTACGGTATAATAATTATATTTGAGGAGGAACTAAAAAAAGAAAGTGAAAAACTTGCAGAACGAGTTAAAATCAGAATTCTCCCAACACCCAAGGCAAAACCCCGTAATGATACACTGGAAACATCAGGATTGATAATCATTGCCGGAGCACCAGTTTTTGATGACAATAATAATCTGATCGGTGTTGTGTATGGTGGTAGATTGTTAAATAGGAATTATGAAATTGTTGATAAAATAAAAGATATTGTTTACAAAGACGAACGATTTAGAGGTAAAGAGATCGGAACCGCAACGATATTTTTGAAAGACTTGCGGATTACCACCAATGTTCGCGATATTTCAGGTGAAAGGGCGATCGGAACACGCGTATCAGAAGAGGTTTACGACCAGGTTCTTGTAAATGGTAATCCCTGGATTGGCAGGGCATTTGTAGTGAATGACTGGTTCATCACAGCATATGAACCAATCCATGACATAAATAACCAAATTGTAGGTATTCTATATGTTGGTATGCTGGAAGCCCCTTATGTTTATTTAAAAAACCGTGTGGTTTCAATATTCATTCTCATTGCTATCGCGAGCATTATAGCCCTGGCAATTATCTCTTTTTTCACGGTAAAGCGTATAACAAAACCAATAAATGAATTATATCATCTAACTGGAAGGGTCTCAAAAGGCGACCTGTCAGCCCGGGCTATGGTAAGTTCTGACGACGAAATTGGAGAATTGATCAAATCATTCAATCAGATGGTAGCCTCCCTTCAAAGTGCCACCGAAGGTTATGTCAATCTAACCCGTACCCTTGAACAAAAAGTTCAAGAAAAAACAAAAGAATTAGAAAAGGCAATGGAACAATTGGTTCAAAATGAAAAATTATCTGCCATTGGTAGACTCGCTGCCGGTATTGCCCATGAAATCAATAACCCGCTAACCGCAATCCTTATCAACAGTCATCTAATCAAAGAAAAAATAAAAGAAAATTCTAAATTGACAGAAAAACTTGATATGATTATTGATGAAACCCAGCGGTGTGCAAAAATTGTTAGTGGACTGTTAGAATTTTCACGGCAGACACCGCCCGAGATGAAATTGATTTCAATAAACGAAATTATTAATAAAACATTGATACTTTTTGAGAGTGTTTTTCTTGCAAATAATATAAAAGTTGAAATCTCCTTGGATAAAAATTTGCCACAAATTATGGCGGACGAAAGCAAAATGAAACAAGTATTAACTAATATTCTGTTAAACGCGATAGATGCAATGCCAAATGGTGGAATTCTAAAAATTCGTTCTCGGTCATTAACAGGTGACAAATTTGTAGAAATAGAAATTGAAGACTCAGGTATTGGCATACCAAAAGAAAATTTAGACCGCATATTTGATCCATTCTTCACTACAAAAAAATCAAAGGGTACAGGACTTGGACTTTCAATAAGTTATGGTATTATCCAGCAGCACAATGGCACTATTGAGGTAAACAGTGAGGTTAATAAAGGGACAAAAGTCAAAATACGATTGCCCAATTTATAATTATGAAAGGAGCATTTTATGAATAAAAAATTTAAAATTTTAGTAGTTGATGATGAGATAACAGTTTGTAAAAGCATAGCCAGTGCCCTTGAAGACCTTGATTATATCGTTGATATGGCGCTGAGCGGTGAAGAAGCAACTTTTAAACATAATAATAATCATTATGATTTGATTGTTGCCGATTTAATGATGCCCGACATAACAGGTATTGAATTGCTGAAAAGGGTTAAAACAATTACCCCTGATGTTCAGTTCATTCTTGTGACTGGTTATCCCTCAATAAAGACTGCTGTTGAAGCAATAAAGTTCGGCGCATTTGATTACATCCCCAAACCATTCACACCAGACGAATTAAGAAGCCTTGTTAATCGCGCCCTTGAGTATTATACAAAAGAAAAAATATCTTTAATGCCTATTCCTACAGGCTATTACTGCATTACGGACAACTCCTGGGCTAAAATTGAAGAAGACGGAAACATTAAAATCGGTGCCCATGAAAGGTTAGTCCAAGGTATCAAAGAAATTGCAATGCTGGAACTGCCTAATACCGGTGAAATGAGATATCAAGGAGAAGCATGTGCAAGAATAAATACGAGCGCAAAGCAGATCTACAGAGTATGGACCCCAGTCTCGGGAAAAGTATTAAAAATAAATGAAGATCTGCACAAAAACTTTAGCAAATTGATAACTGACCCATACAACGAAGGCTGGTTAATAATTATACAACCCACAAACTTAGAAGCAGATTTAAAAAATCTAACCAAATGTTAAATTGACTCCATTAACTCCGGAAAAATTACTACAAAATATTCAAATTTTACTAAAAAATTATGATTGTTATGATATCTACTATCTTGATAAAAATGGCAGTTGGCAAAAAAATCCACAAACCCTCAGGGATATAATTTCAAGTGAAGTCTGGTTTCGCACCTGGGAATCATTAAATATCTCTCAAAATGAAGAACAGATTATATCTCTCTTTGAAACTATAAACAACAATGAAAATTTCCAGAGTCTAATATTAAAATTTAAAAATGTCTCAGGATTGGCAGATAATTATATCACAGATACACTCGGCATTTTTGAACTTTTATACGCGCTAATTGAATATCAGTGTCTTATAATAAATACTGAGCAATACATTCCAGAATGGAACTATAAAGAAAAGAAAAAACAAAGTCAATATCTTTCCAAGAAGAATGAGTTTGAAACAAATTTAAAAAATCTTTTGATTAACACACCAATATATGACAGTTTCTTTCAGATTCACGGGAGACTAACAAAGAATACATTCTTCAACTTTATTTCAAAAATCATCAACGAAGAAAACAGATTTTACGAAAAGCAGGAACCAATTAAAGTAAAACTTGAAGATAATAAAAATTTGGCTTGTATTTATGGAAGTTTATATGTTGACATAAATTTAGATTTGGGTTATTCTCTTACTCAGGGAAAGTCGTTGGTCAGACCGCTTTTAAAGTTATTAAACGAAGGCGGAAATAATCTTAATGTCGGGTTACAATTTGAAATTGTCTCTATGCTTGGTGCTTTAAAAGACCCACGGTGTGCAAGAACCCTTATTAACCTTTTGAAAACTACAAGACCCGAAAATACCAATCTTATATCAAACATTGTATATATTTTAGGGAATGTGCACTTTATTGAAATGGCTGATAATTTAAAAGAAATTCTCCAACTCGCTGACTATGTAAATATTTCAAATGGATACAAAATACCTGTTTATGATGTAAAATCAGAAGCAATATGGTCTATTGGTAAACTTGGTATTTCAGGAAAAAATCATATTAATGAAATGATAAAATATAAATATCACAAGGATAGCACAATTAAAATCGCACTCGCCTGGGCATTAGGAATTATTGGTGCAGAAGAAAAGAAAAAGGAAGGTGCTGTTGATTTAGAGATTCTCACAACATTATTAGAATTCTTGAATGAAAAAGACAAAAAACTCTTTGAGGAAGCAATATATAGTCTAAAAAAGATTGGTTTTTATGAAATAATTGAGGAAATAAATTTTACAAATATCCCTGCAACTCCGATTTTATCACTAAAGCCAAGCAGTATTGGACTTTATGAACTCTCTGAAACCCTTTATCATCTTATGGGTATAAAACAACCTGTTGTTATGGCAGTCACCGGTGATTCTGGTACGGGAAAAACTTATTTTTGTGAAGTAATAAAAAATGGTTTTGGTGATATTCCAAAAGACGAAATACTTTATTTAATGAGAGATAACCCTGCCCACCGCACAATGTTCAGCAGGATGATAGACCAGGAATTTGTTAAAGATTTTCTTGATCCGCAATATTATACAATTGAAATGATGGATGAAAAAAAACTTTCACCATCTGAAGCGTTTTCAAATTTCATAAAACAACATTCTCATAAAAAATTGATTATTCTTGATGGCTGGCTTGATGAGATATATTTTTATCAGGTTTTAAAAACATTCTACCAATTCAATTATCTTGATTGTGTTGTAAACTTTCGAACCACATACTCTACCCGAAGGATTAACCTTGAAACAAGAGAAGGAATTTTAGAGCGAGTAAAAGATTGTTTGAGGTTTGTTGAAAATCCACCCATAGAAGAAACAGAATTTTATCGTAATGGAGATGTTTTTATTTACAATCTTGATAATTCAATTGGCTCACGCCTTAGCAGTGAAGAGATAAAAGAAGTCTTCAGCAGAAAAAAAGTTGGATTATGGGCTGATTATATACGGATTGGTAGATTTCATAAAGAAGAAAAAGAGTTAATAATAATAGAAGAAGCAATAAACACGAAAAAAGAAAAATATACTATCCATCCGGATAGCGAAATTGCTATTGGAGAAGAACCGATTGATGTCCAGACTGAACACTTTTCAAGAATTCTCAATGAAAATCTATCATCACAGCCTAATCTGCTGCAAACAATAAATCTGGATAAAACTGCCCCTGTGAAAATTTCTTACTATAGTCCAGGGATGATCGCTTATTCCAATAAAGATGGTATGGTTGGTATTCTAACCGGCGTTAATAACCAGAATCTTTATACCAAAATAAAACCGGATAAACTATTAGGACACTGTCATTATAATGAATTGCTCTGTCTTGCCCACTCATCATCAATCCACGCAATTGATTTTACCAAGAATAGAAAGTTAGTATTTACAGTATCTACTGTTCCCATATCAGCGTTCTCTTCTGACCGTAGTAAAAATTTCATCACCGGGCACTATGATGGTACAATAAGATTATGGGATTTTGAAGGAAAGAAGACAAGTTTATTATTGGGTCATAAATCAGCAATAATTAGCCTTTTAATAACGAAAAACAAAAATATCATTTCATGTGGTATTGATGGTGAAGTAAGAATATGGAATCTTGGAGATGGCTCAATGGAAATATTTAATGATTCGAGATTTACTACCGAATATATAAGTACTTTTCAATTTTTCAATAATATCATTTTTCTTAAAAATGACACATTTATTGTCCTGAATCCTGAGTTAGAAATTATAAAATTAATAAAAATAAATGGAATAGATAAAATAACAGCGTTCTATCCTTATTATGATGGCAGAATATTCGCAGGATTTGAAAAAAATGATAAATATGGACTCATAGTCTTAGAAGATAAATTCTATAAGATTATTAGCTTTCTGGAAAAGAAAATAGATAGCATACTCATAATGGGACCACGGATAATCACAACCAGTGAAATGGGTTTAAATATATGGGGGAGTGAAAATTACGTTAATGGTGAAATAGAAAAATTGAAGATATTAAAGGAATCCCGAAAACCTTTCTATTATCACAGTATGATATTTTGAAATAGCTGTCCTTGACTTGACCGAATTTTTAAATAGACTTAATTTGATGGATAAATTAAAAAGAGATTTTATAATCTGCGAGAAATGCGGTAAAGAAAATCCCATTTATGCTACGCAATGTGTCTATTGTGGGCATCTTTTTTATAAAGATATTTATAAGGGACTCTGGAGAAGGAATGTTTTGGTCACCTTGCTTCTTTTTTTTATCCCTTTTGTCATACTTTTCTATATTATAAATTATGAAGTATCAGCAAACTTTGAAAAACATATCAAAACCAGTCTGGACTATTCGGTTGAGGTTAATACAAGAATAATAAAATCATTCCTTGAAGAACGGGAGAAAAATCTACTATCTATTAATCGTATTGATATATCCAATATTAATGAAATCAAGAAAAAAAATAATATTTTTATTCAATTTATGAAAAATAACGAATGGTTTGATTTCATAGGAATTGCCAATCTCCAAGGTGAAATAATTTTTTCAACCACACCAATCAAAGCAAACATAGCCGAGCGCGAATATTTTAAAAAGGCGCTTGCTGGTGAAATATATAATAGTAGTATTTTTCATTCTGATGCTCTCAACCGCAATGCAATGATAATATCTGCCCCGTTTTTAAATCAATCCGGGGAGATAATCGGCATTGTTTTTGTTTCAGTAACTCTATCAAAATTTTATAATCTAATACTTGATTTGAGAATCGGTAAAACAAGCGAAATCTTCCTCGTTGATGAACAGGGTAAATTTTTGTCTCCATCAAAACTTGGTGGCGAAGTCCTGAAACAGGCCGGATATTACGAAAGTGAACCCAATCCTCATCAAGGCGAAGGAGGTGTGATCTCCCATCGGGATTACCGCGGTGAAAAGGTTATATGCGCTTTTAGAAGATTCAATAAACCAAACTGGTATCTGGTTTCAGAAATTGATATAAAAGAAGCACTGGCACCGGTAAATTCACTAAAAAAGATTATCCTGGTGATCTTTTTAATATTTGGCACATTTCTATTTTTCTCCGCCATACTCTTCTCAAATCAAATAACAAATCTACTAAAATCATTGACTTCTAATTTAAAATCTGCGTTTGACGACATAAGCAATAAAAAATCCCTTATTGATAAAATAAATTTAGAATTGCGGAAAAGGTTGAAAGAATGCGAAAATTTAAGCAAAAAATTGAGTGCTTCTGAGCGTTATATAAAAGGTATAACTGATAGTATCACAAGCGCGATACTGGCAATTGATAGAAACTATTGTATAACTTACTGCAATAATTTTGCTAAGAATTTTTTAAAAATTCATAATAGTCAAAATAATGTTAATCTTTCTGAAGCCTCTCCCCTATTCCTTGACGAAGAGATCAAAAATAGATTAGCAGATATATTTAATAAAAATACTTCATTTAGTATAGAAAAAAAATCAGTGATTATAGAAGGAAATAACTATATTTTAAATATTTCTGGATTCCCGGTTGAATCAGGTGAAGGTGTACATTCTGCAACTATCTTGATTAATGACATTACCACTTATGAAAATATGCGGACGCAGATGGCAGATTATGAGAAACTTTCGGCATTAAGCCAGTTAGCGCTTGGGGCAGCCCACGAGATAAATAATCCTTTGCTTGGTATCACCTCTTTCCTTGAAATGCTTATAGAAGAAGAAGATGATGTGGAAAAGAAAACAAGGGCAAAAGAAGTTCTGGAAAATGCCTACCGTATTTCAGAAACCGTAAGGGGACTTTTAAACTTTGCACGACCAGCACCACCGAAATTTACAAAAGTCAATTTGAACGACTTAATCAAAGAAACCGTCTCCTTCCTTCACCATCAACCGTTATTTAAAAAGATTAAAATTCAAAAAGAACTTGCGGATGCACTGCCGCCAATTACTGCAGATGCCAACCAAATAAGACAGGTTCTTGTCAATATTCTTTTGAATGCGGCGCAAGCAATTGAAGATAAAGGAACGATCACGATTAGCACCAATAAAATTAAATTTGAAGACTTTGTTGAAATAAAAATCAACGATACTGGTATCGGTATCCCCGCCGAAAATTTGAAGCGGGTATTTGAACCATTTTTTACAACTAAAAGGGGCAAAGGGACTGGATTAGGACTGAGTATCAGTTTGACTTATGTGAAAAATCATAATGGTGAGATAATTATTAATAGTGAAGTAGGAAAAGGCACTGAAGTGAAGATAATACTACCAATCAGACAGGAAGGGAAGATAACAAGTGAGGTAATTGATGAGTGAATCAATTCTCATCATTGATGATGAAGTTTTGACACTTAATAATCTCAAAAGGGCACTTGAGAAAGACGGTTATGAAATATTTCTTGCGGACACAGGCGAGACAGGTCTAAAAATATTTCAAGAACATTTTCCCAATTTGGTGCTTGTAGACCTAATGTTGCCGGGGATTGATGGCATTGAAGTTTTGAAGAGAATAAAAGAAATAGATGAAAATACAATTGTAATAATGATAACTGCCTATGAGATACTTGAAAAGGCAGTCCAATCAATGAAATTGGGTGCCTATGATTATCTGCTAAAACCCTTCCGGATCAACGACCTAAAATCAAATATAAAAAGAGCCCTTGAATTACAAAGGCTACGCTTGAGAATTTCTGAATCTATTGAAACCGAAAAAGGCAAATATTATTTTAATAGAATCGTGGCGCAAAGTAGAAAAATGGCTGAAGTTTTAAGAACTGCCGAACGGGTGGCAATGCTTGATAAAACTACGGTCTTGATCACCGGCGAAAGTGGTGTGGGAAAGGAATTGCTGGCAAGGGCAATCCATTACAATAGCCCGAGGGCAGAAAAAGAATTTATTGAAATCAACTGTGCTGCAATACCGGAAAATTTATTGGAAAGCGAACTATTCGGTTATGAACCAGGGGCATTCACAGATGCAAAACGGAGGAAAATGGGCATCTTAGAAAAGGCAGACAAAGGAACAGTCTTCCTTGATGAGATTGCAGATATGCCTTTTTCTATCCAGGCAAAGATTTTAAAAGTCCTTGAAGAACAAACCTTCGTAAGACTCGGCGGAACGACTCCTATAAAAGTAGATATCAGAATAATTGCGGCAACAAATAAAGACCTGAAAAAAGAAATTGAAAGAAAGAACTTTCGTGAAGACCTATTTTACCGCCTGAATGTTGTTCCCATTCATATACCATCACTGCGGGAGAGAAAAGACGATATTGTTCCTTTAGTACTAAACTTTATCAGGGAATTCAATCAGGAATTACATCGTTCTTATAAAGGCATATCTGAGTCCGCAGCAAAGGCATTTATAGAATACGACTGGCCCGGAAATGTTAGAGAACTCCGCAATGTGGTAGAAAGAATTATGGCTTTGCATCCTGCCGAAGAGATAAAATTAGAGCATATACCAAATGAATTAAAAGGTAGTTCGCTATTAACTGAAATTTCCTCAATAAAAGAAACAACCCTGCGCAACAAATATGTTACACTTGAAGAGTTAGAAAAAGAATACATAAAGGAAGTTCTGAAATTCACCAATGGAAACAAATCAAAGGCAGCAAAAATTCTCGGTATCCATCTTACCTCGCTGCTGAGGAAATTAAAAGAAATGCAAAACAAAGGCTAAAATTCATCCTGTTTCCAAAGTTGCTCGACACCAATAATACAATAACTTCGTCGAATAAAACCCTTATATCTTGAAAAGGGCGATTGATTTATTTTAAAGATGCATTTGAAACACGCTTTTTACCCTGATAATACTTGCAAAATGCGATAAAGTTTTGCATTTTGCAATAGTTAATACATAAAACCCTTGAAATTTCATTAGAAAAAACAGGCACGGGTTTTGCATATTAAATGGGTGTGAAGGAGGTTCCAATGAACAACAACAAAAAATTAACTAAGAAATATGATCCATTTATTGAGGCAACCTATCAGTATGAGAAGGCTGCAAGTATGCTGGATCTTGAGCCCTGGATTTATAACCGGCTCAAATATCCAGAAAAAGAGCTAACGGTCCATATTACAATAACGCGAGATAATGGCAAAGTTGAAACATTTACCGGATTCAGGGTTCAGCATTCAACTATCCGTGGTCCTGGGAAAGGTGGTATTAGGTATAGCCCTGATGCATCATTAGAGGAATGCAAGGCACTGGCTGCCTGGATGACATGGAAATGTGCAGTTTTGAATCTACCACTGGGTGGTGCCAAGGGCGCGGTGATCTGCAACCCGCCCGAGATGTCAGAAGCAGAACTTGAAAGACTAACCAAGGAATACACTTACGCAATAAAAGAAATCATTGGTCCACAAAAGGATATACCTGCACCTGATGTCTGGACCAATTCCCAGACTATGGCTTGGATATGTGATGCCTATAGCAGATATGTTGGTTATTTTGAACCTGCGGTTGTTACTGGTAAACCCCTGGCGATAGGTGGTTCAAAAGGGCGTTCTGGTGCCACTGGTTTGGGAATGTATTATACCCTTCTTGAAACATCTAAATATCTCGAAATTCCCCTTGAAGGTAAAAGAGTAACGATAATTGGCTACGGCAATGTTGGCTCATCTATCGCAAGATTGTTGTATGACTATGGTTGCAAGATAATTGCGATAACTGATATCTACGGCGGGATCTATAACAAAAATGGAATAGACATTAAAGCCCTTGACCAGTATGTCGCCCAGACCAAGACAGTAAAAGGATTTAATAAATATGACGAGATCACCAATGATGAATTACTGGAACTTGATGCTGATATTCTGTTGCCTTGTGCTATAGAAGGAATGATAAACGAAGACAATGCCCACAAAATAAAGGCTAAGATAATCTGCGAAGGTGCGAATGGACCTACAACTAATGAGGCAACTGATATTCTCAGCGAGAAAAAAGTCTTCATCATTCCCGATATACTTGCCAATGCTGGCGGTGTAACTGTCTCCTATCTTGAATGGGTCCAGGATGTTCAAAGACTTTTTTATGATGAGGAAGAAGTCAAAAATAAATGCTGGCATATGATGCAGCAATCCTTCTGGGATGTGGTAAGAATTGCAGAGAAGTATAAAACTAATATGCGGCACGCCGCATATATCCTTGCCGTCCAAAGGGTTGCGGAGGCAGCAAGATTATTCGGAAGAGTAGGTAGAAACTAAAAATTAATTTATTAAAAAGCCCGACCAGATGGGTCGGGCTTTTTCTTTTGCAAAAAACTTTATTGCATTTTGCTTTAGAAATTTAATCCTATATAATTCATTGACTTTTCATAAAATTTGCATATAATAAGATATTCAAAAAGGAGACTATAATGGGTTTAAACTTAGAAGAGATAAATAATATCATTAAAAAGTATGGATATAGAAAGAACGCCTTACTTGCAATTTTACAGGATATTCAGGAGAAATATAACTGGCTACCCCAGGAGGCATTGAGGATGGTTTCAGAAAAGCTATGCATCCCACTCATTGATGTCTATAGTGTCGCTACCTTCTACCGCGCCTTCAAACTCGTCCAGCCAGGAAAGCATAATATAACTGTCTGCATGGGAACTGCCTGTCATGTGCGAGGTGCACCAACAGTGCTTAATAGATTTGAAGAGAAATTAAAGATAAGTGCTGGCCAGACCACAGCCGATCATCATGTCTCACTTGAGACCGTGAATTGTTTAGGATGTTGTGCACTTGCGCCGGTCGTCGTTGTTGATGGAAAATATAATGCCCAAGCTACTCTCCAAAAGGCGGATAAAATTTTGGGGGAATTAAAGACAAAAACAAAGCCAGTGGTAAAAAAGGCAAAATTTCAAACGAAAAAGAAGTGAACCTATCTGAACTTAAAACATTACTTCAAGCAAAGGAAATTACAAATTTTACTTCATTAGATATAGAAATCAATTCCGTAGTTGCCTCAGATCTTATGAGCGATATCTTACATTCTAATGCCTCTGCTGAGCTGCTTTTAACCGGATTAGCAAATAATCAAGCAGTCAGAACCTGTGAGATTGCCGGAATAAAAGCAATTATATTCGTGCGGGGTAAATCACCACCGATAGAGACAGTAAAACTTGCAGAAGAATGCAACATTCCCTTACTCAAATGTGAATATTCAATGTTTGAAGCCTGTGGAATACTTTATTCAAAAGGTTTGAAGACCCCAAGATAAAAAAATATGGGTGAGGAAACAAGACTTTCAGAAGAATTTGAAATCACTGGTGGCGATTTTATAAACGGTGGCATGGCTTCCTGTAGAATAAAAAATATTTTAAAAGAGATTGGAATTGACGCAGAGATTACACGCCGGGTCGCAATTGCCTCCTATGAGGCGGAGATGAATGTGGTTATGTACGCAAAGAAGGGAATAATGAAATTCATTCTTGACTCCCATCGCATAACAATAAAAGTTGAGGATGAAGGACCGGGAATCCCTGATATTGAACTTGCAATGCAACCAGGTTATTCAACGGCAACACCCGAGATGCGCGAAATGGGATTTGGTGCCGGAATGGGACTGCCAAATATCCAGAAAAATGCTGATATCTTCAATATTGTCTCTACGGTAGGCAAAGGTACAAATCTTGAAATAATCATTAATTTGAATAACAAAAATGCCTGATCCAATTTTCTACCACTCTATAAAAGTTGATGAAAAAAAATGCATCGGATGTGTCGTTTGTATGAAGGTTTGCCCGACAAAGGCGATAAGGATAAAAGAAAAAAAGGCAGTCGTAAATGCCGAAAGATGCATTGATTGTGGAGAATGCTATCGTGCCTGCCCTTATGGTGCAATCACCCCACTTACCACCAAAACATCAGATATCACGCGTTTCAAAATTAAAGTAGCGCTCCCTTCTCCGGTTCTTTATTCACAATTCGGGAGCAATGTAATGCCCGACCAAATTCTCAATGCCCTGAAAGAAATTGGCTTTGACTATGTTTACGATGAGGCACTCGCCTGCGAAATGATTTCCATTGCAATTGAGGAATATCTCGAAAGAAATAAATCCCCCAGACCAATAATATCCTCAACCTGTCCGGTTGTTGTCCGTTTAATACAGAGACTATTTCCCAGCCTTGTTTCATTGATAATTCGTATGGAGCCCCCCCGAGAAATTGCCGCAAAGAATTTAAAAAGGGAGTTATCGAAAGAACATAAAATTTCAGAACAAGATATCGGAATTTTCCACATCACTTCCTGTCCTGCCAAGATGGTCTCTATCAATAAACCAGAAACAATGGAAAAGTCATACCTTGATGGTGCGATCTCTATCAAAGAAATATATAATCAATTAATGGCACAACTTAAAAGAAAAGAACATAACTTCATCCTCCAAACTCAGAGTCAGGCGAGTGGTATCGGTATCGGTTGGGCAATCTCCGGCGGTGAGATAAGAGGAATAAAGCAGGATGCTTCAGTTTCAGTTTCCGGTGTCTATGATACAATAAGAATACTTAGCGATGTAGAGTCAGGGAAGATAAAAAATATTGAATATCTTGAATGCCTTATCTGTCCGGATGGATGCATTGGCGGACCGCTGACAGTAGAAAATAGATTCCTTGCCAAGAGCCATATCTTAAAGTTGATAAGAAAATTTGGCGGGAAAAATCGTATTGATATTTCCTATGTGAAACAGTTATACGAAAAGAATTTCTTTTCATTTGAACGGAATATCCAGCCCAAACCATTTTCCCCTCTGGATCCGGATAAAAATGAAGCAATTAGAAAACTGAAGAAGAAAGAGCGCATACTTAAGAATTTACCAGGGATCAATTGTGGGGTCTGTGGAGCACCGGATTGTGAATCATTTGCTGAAGATCTGGCCAAAGGCGAAAAGGATCTCACAATCGGTAGATGTGTTTTTTTAGGAGAATAACTTATGAAGTTAACTGAAATAATAAAAAAATTGAATTTAAAAGTATTATGTGCTCGATAAGTTTCTCAAGGTTCTTGCCTTTGAAAGAGCGCCAAGACTGCTCGTGGTCGCCCAT
>JBDRVV010000035.1 GCA_039802005.1 candidate division WOR-3 bacterium | reverse complement strand
AGAGAACAGGGTAAAAAATGGTATTAATGGATAAGCAAGCCGTAAATACGGATAATAAAAGCCTAAAATTATAAAGAATGTTAAAATTATTACCAGGATAAAATAATCATTTTTATCCCTCATCCGATAAAAAATTGCTGAAAGGAAAACCATAGGTGCGAAGCGGATTAAATAATATAAAAACTTTAAATGATGGACGCCTAATAAACTTCCGTGTCGTGAAAAAATTCCTTTTACCGAAATTACCTTGATAAAAATAATAAAATATGGCAATAGTAGTAAAATTGGAATGACAATTGTGAATAAATAAAAATATTTTGTCCTAATTTTAAAAATTGTAAAATTTATTATTAAATAAATCAAAAACAGGATTGGTCCCGTATATTTGGTATAACAGGCAAGTAAAGTAAATAATCCACATAATATAAAAGAAGATTTATTTTCGTCTTCGATAGTCCGATAAAAAAAATAAATGGCAGTCAAAAAGAAAAAAAGGAAGGTGGCATCACTCAAACCTGATTTAGAGAAGAAAAGAAAATATTCGGTTGAAATAAAAAGAAAAACTCCAATCAAACCAATCGTTTCATTATATATCTCTCTGGAAAAGATGAAAACGATATAAATAGAAAGACAGGAAAAAATAATTGATATAAGCGGTAGGATTTCCGCTTTATAACCAAATATTTTAAAGGCTAATGCAATAATAATCTGAAATAGGGGAGGGGTCTGAAAATTGAATGGCTTGCCTTCCATTCCCATACTTGCGAACCATTTTGCCTGTAAAGCAAAGACCCCTTCATCCCAGTCTATCAATGAAAGATTTTTTAAGTTAATTATATTAGCGGTAAAAAAAATTAAAATAACAATATAGACTATATATAGCTTTTTCACAATATTTTAAATAATTTTTGTTGTGCTAAATTTGTGTAATATTTAGCATTTTTTATTCTTCACGCCAGAATAGAATTCTCCCGCAATTAGGACAGGTGACTATTTCATTGCTCCTAACTAACATTTCAGTAGGCAATTGTTGAAAACATCCAAAACAAAAACCGTTTTTAACTTCGGCTATCGCAAGTGCGTAACGCTTTTTAATTCTTTCGTAACTATCTGCATATTCCTTTGGTATTTCCTTTAAAAGACTAGCCCTTTCTTTTTTTAAACTTAATAGCCCAACCTCTTCATCAATTTTAAACCCGATTTTTTTATCTGCCTCTTTATCGGCAATTAAGTTATCTAAATCAAAAAGTCTTTTGAGTATGCGCATTATATCTATTTCTTTTCCCATAATTACCTCTTTTTGGCAATCTTTTTTTCTATTTCATTTATTAAAGAAATAAATTCATCTGGTGTTTGAGGTTTATTTATCAGATTGTTTTTGGTCAATTCACGGGAAATCTGCACAATCTTACCAAGAGTTATAAGATATTGATTGCCCGGGTCCTGGGGTGGTGCAATGATTAAAAAAAACAATGATACCGGTTTTTTATCAATGGCATTAAAATTTATTGGCTTTATAGTTCTACCAATTGCAATCTCTAATTTGCTTACTGCAAGTGAACGACAATGAGGAATTGCTATTCCCTTTCCAATGCCGGTTGAACCCAACTCTTCTCTTTTTAATAAAGTTGAATAAATTAACTCGGCATCGGTTTTGCTTTTTATCATATACACCAAGTCTTTTAATACTTCCTCTTTTTTTGTTGATTTCATTTCCAGATTTATTCTATCTCTGGAAAGCAGACTCGCAAGATTCATTTAACCTCCTTGTAAACTAAATTTTGATTTACCAACTTGAAATACTTATTAAGTTTATTGACTTTCTTCCGCCTTAATGTCTCATTCAAATTTTGACATTTGACATTTGGCATTTGAAATTTCTCCATTACATCCTTTCTGGACAGGAACAGCCAATCAATTCCATTCCTGTTTTTATCGTTTCCGCCGTCTTTTTTATCAAAAACAATCTTGCCATTGTTAATGAGTGGTCATTACTTACCACCCGATGTTTCTGATAAAAATGGTGGAAAATCTTTGCCAAACCGATTAAATAATAAGTTATCATAAATGGCTCAAAATTTTTTACTGCATCTTCAACCGTTTCTTCAAACCTAAGTATATATTTCATCAGGTCTAATTCCTCTTTTTCGTTAAGCAAATCTAAGTCAATTTCATTTTTTAAATCAAAACCTTTTTCAAGGGCAAATTTTATGATGCTCATAATCCGGGCATATGCATATTGAACATAATAAACTGGATTTTCTTCTGATACATTTTTTGCCAGATCAAGGTCAAAATCAAGGTGTTGCGAACTGGAACGCATAAGAAAGAAGAACCTGCTGACATCAACGGGTATTTCATTAAGTAAATCCTCCAGAGAAATGAAAGTTCCAGCCCTTTTTGACATAGGGATATATTTACCATCCCTTTTTAATTTTACTTCCTGCACAATTATAATTTTAAGGATATTTTCTTTATAGTCAAGTGCCTTCAATCCTGCATATAGACTGCTGACCTGTCCAAGGTGGTCGGGTCCAAGTATCGTAATCAAAAGTTCATAATTTCTCTCAATTTTGTTTAAGTGATAGGCAATATCAGGGAGAAGATATGTGTATCTACCATCTTTCGTTATTATAACGCGGTCGCGCGGGTCATTAAAATTCGTTGTTTTTAAATAGGTTGCACCATCTTGCTCAAATAGCAAACCCTTATCTTTAAAGATATGTAAAACTCTTTCAACATATCCTTTATCTCGAACTTCAGATTCACGAATCCAGTTCTTAAAATTTACCCTGAAATTATTGAGCATTGTTTGATGTTGCACAAGGAAATAGTTAACTGCTTCTTTCTTTATTTTTTCTATGTCTGTGATCCCGGCATTAAGAAAATCTCGGGCTAATGGGATGAGATACTCGCCGTGATAGCCATCCTCGGGAATAGAAAATTCTTTTCCTGAAACTTGATTAATCCTTTGTTTTATACTTTCGGCAAGCAGGTCAATCTGTCTGCCACAATCATTTATATAATATTCGGCATCCGCATTATAACCAGCATAATTCATTAATCGGACAAGTGAATCACCGAATGCCGCTGCACGGCCATTGACAATATTTATAGGTCCGGTAGGATTGACACTAACAAATTCTACATTTACCCTTAAACCATTGCCGACATTACACCTTTCGGTCTTCTTGAATTTTTCTTTAATATAAAAAGGGTTTAAAACAAAGTTTATAAAACCTGGCGGATAAACAATAGTTTCGCTTATAAGTGGTGAATTTATTTTTTTAGATATCTCTTCAGCAATCTTCAAGGGAGAATTGCATTTTTTTCGGGCAATCCGCATTGCAAGATTCGTTGAATAATCACCTTTTTTGTCAGCAGGAACATAATCAACAATTATTGTTTCTTCGGGATAAATACTCTGGAGAATTTGCTTTATGTCGCTACGCACCATTTTAAATTTTTACTATGGGAGCATCGCCCCACAAACGTTCAAGACCATAAAACTCTCTTGCCTCCTTTGAAAATATATGAACAATTACATCGATGTAATCAAGCAGAATCCATCCCCCTCCTTCTAATCCTTCAATATGCTCTGGTTGTTCAAATTCGCTTAAATGTTCAGCTATTGTTTTATTATGAATATCTGATAAACCCGTAGCAATGACAAAAAAATCAGTAATTGGAGAAATGTCTCTCAAATCAAATATAATTATATCTTCGCCCTTTTTATCGCTTATAATCTGGGCAAGCTTTTTTGCCAGTCCAATCCCTGTTTTATCAGAATCGTTTTTCAACATCGGGAAATAATTTTTTATAATCTTCACCTATAATTATGGTAACATCAATATAAAGTGCCGGATCAACATCCTTGCCGATATTCTTACAACCGATCCTTCTGGCAAAATATTTTCCATTGCGCATATCTTCATCAGCCCTTTCAACGACTACAGTCTCTGGGTAGTTTTTTTCTGCATCACCAATTTTTACCACATTAAATCCTTTTTCTCTTAATATATCACTCACCTTGATTGCCAGACGATTAACACCACAACCATTAAGGACTTCTACCCTGAGATTACTATTCTTTTTAAAAACCTCTTCAGGGTCTTCTCTTGTGCGCATATAGATTACCGAAGCACCAAAAAGGAAGACCAATATAACCAAGATTATCAAACCAACTTTGCCCGGGTTCTTCATAACTTAATTTTCCTTTTTATGCCATCTTTAATCCAGACAAATGGGCCAACAATACTATTATCTTTAATTTCGGTTTTCCCCTCAATTATTGTGAAAGGCCTGATCTGAACAAAATTTCCAATTTTAACTGTCAAATCAATATTCGTTGTTGCCGGGTCTTCAATGTAAACCCCCCTGAGCATTAATTCGTTAAACCAAGTTCTTTTGATTATTTCTCTGACCCGGGAAAGTTCTGCTTTATTATTTATCCCCAGAATTTCTTCTTGATTGTTGATTTGAAATCCTATAACCTTCTTTTTCTTTTTTATAAAATATTGCACGATATCGGTTAAATAAAACTCCTTCTGCTTATTATCTGTTCTCACCTTAGATAGGGCATCATTTATGAGCCAACGATTACCAAAATAGATGCCGGTGTTTATCTCATTTATTCTTAGCTCTTTTTCATTGGCATCAACATGCTCAACTATCTTAATAAACTTTCCATACTTGTCACGAATAATCCTGCCGTAGCCAGTTGGATTATCAATCTTGCAGGTGAGCACAGATAGACCTGCATTCCTGCAGAAGTGGTTATTTATCATAGCAGCAACGGTTTCTTTTTTTAATAAAGGAACATCACCATAGAGTATCAGTATGTTCGGTTCAGTTGCTAAAACAATTCCTTTTTTGGCAGCATCGCCAGTCCCGAGCGGTATTTCCTGGACAGCATATTTTACTTTATTCCCAAGAACTTTTTTTATTTCATTTTTGTTTTTACCAGTAACAATGATAATCTCCTTGCAATTCAACCCGGAGGCAATATCAACAACATATTGAATCATTGGTTTACCCAAAATTTTATATAATATTTTGGGTGTACGGCTATACATTCTTTTACTTATGCCTGCAGCAAGAATAACGGTAGAAAAAGAGTAAGAATTGATTTGTAATGCCACGCCTAAATATATCCAAAATTTAAAGGATGTCAAGATATAACAGGGTTGATTTTAAAAAAAATTTTTATATAATATCAACAATGTCTTATTTTCTTCAGCAATTGATAAATGGTTTACAATTGGGTTTTGTTTATGCCCTTATCGCACTGGGATATACAATGGTCTATGGCATCGTCCGGTTGATTAACTTTGCCCACGGCGATGTCTTTATGGTTGGTGCCTATCTCGGCTTTTACGCCCTGGCATTATACCATTTGCCCTTTCCTCTCGCAATTCTTTTCGCAATGGCAGGTTGTGCAATACTCGGAATAAGTATAGAAAAATTAGCATACCGTCCATTAAGAAATGCACCTCGTATTTCAGCCCTGATCACTGCAATTGGCGTATCATTATTTTTGGAATATTTTTCAAGTTTAAAGTTTGTATTCGGTCCGAATTATCTCGCATATCCAAGGCCATTTGAGGTATGCACATATCAAATTGGTTCTGTATGTATATCTAACATTCAAATACTTGTATTTGGCGTATCAATCGTTTTATTGGTTTTCTTGCAATTTATTGTTCAAAAAACAAAGACCGGAATGGCTATGAGGGCGGTTTCCTATGACAAGGACACCGCAAAGTTAATGGGTATTAATGTTGACTATATTATATCAGTTACCTTTGGTATCGGTTCTGCACTTGCTGGTGCCGGTGGGGTGCTTTATGGTATCGCCTATCCACAGATACATCCATTTATGGGTATTATGCCGGGTCTAAAGGCATTCGTCGCTGCTGTGCTCGGTGGGATAGGCTCAATCCCCGGTGCTATGATTGGTGCACTGATTATGGGTGTGGTTGAAACATTGTGCTCAGCCTATATCTCCTCCACTATGCGTGATGCCTTTGCATTTTCAATTCTGATAATCGTTTTGCTGGTAAAACCTGCAGGTATATTGGGGAAAAAAGAGATTGAAAAGGTATGAACGCTGAATCAAAGAAACGAATATTTTCAAACAGGAAATTTTTCGCATTAGCAATCATTATTGCAATTTTCATAATAATAACCGCATCAATCTCACTCGGTCTTTTGAATCCATATTGGAATCAGATTATTCAATTTGCCTGTATCATTACTATTTCAGCGCTCGGATTAAATCTTATCTATGGTTATACAGGACAATTCTCTTTGGGACATGCAGCATTTTATGGCATTGGCGCATATTGTTCAGCACTGATTACAAAAACCTTTCATGGCTTGGGAGCTTTGTCTTTTATCATAGGACTTGTTACTGCAATAATACTTGTGGCAGTTATTGCCTTTTTGATTGGTTTACCAATACTCCGTCTGAAATCTGATTATCTTGGCATTGCAACACTTGGTTTTGGTATTATTGTGAAAGTATTATTTGACAATGCAGATGCAGTCATTCCGGCACTGGGGGGGTCGCGGGGTATGCTTGGCATACCAAAATTTACTATCTTTCCTCTTACTTATTTAATTTTTGTCATTTCAATCATTGTCATTAGAAACTTTGTTTTTTCTGATATTGGCAGGTCATGCATTTCAATCCGTGAAGATGATATTGCTGCTGATTGTGTTGGTGTGAATACCACAAAATATAAAACCATAGGATTTGTTTTTGGTTCAATTTTCGCCGGTATCGCAGGAGTTCTCTATGCCCATTTATACTCGTTTTTGCATCCATCAAATTTTGATTTTTTGAAATCTATCGATGTGCTATTAATTGTAGTCCTCGGTGGTCTGGGTAGTATTTCGGGTACAATCATTGCAGCCATTGTCTGGACCTTTCTCTTAGAAGGATTGAGGGTTGTTCTTCCACCCCAGATTCTTGATTGGCGGCTTGTTATCTATCCCCTTGTTTTAATTATAATAATGTTGATTAAGCCAATGGGTATTGGCAGTGGAATGGAATTTGGATTTATTAAACCCGAAGAAAGAAAGAGCTCAAAACAAAATGTGAAACAATTATGATAACTCATCCGATATTGAAAATCAAAGGTTTGACTAAATTTTTTGGCGGACTAAAAGCAGTTTCAGAACTTGATATTGAAATTAACAAAAATGACCTGTTCGGTCTTATTGGTCCTAACGGTGCTGGTAAGACCACTGTCTTCAATCTAATAACAGGTATTTACACTCCGGATGCAGGAGATATTATGTTTAAGGACAAGTTAATCAATGGTTTAAAACCGTATGAAATTGTTGACCTTGGTATCGCCCGAACATTCCAAAACATCAGATTATTCAATAATCTAACGGTCATTGATAATGTCAAAATAGCCTGTCATAAAGAAGTGAAATACGGATTGTTTTCAGCAATCATCAGGGACAGAAAATTCAGGGAGCAGGAAAGTTTAATAGAAGATAAGGCTTACGAAATGCTTTCAATATTTAATCTTGAAACTCGAGCAGGAGAACTGGCAAGAAATCTGCCTTATGGAGAGCAGAGGAAATTGGAGATAGTGCGCGCACTCGCAACAGATCCGGATTTGCTTTTACTCGATGAACCGGCAGCCGGTATGAATCCCCAGGAAACAATAAAACTTATGGATTTGATAAATTTCATCCATGATCGTTTCAATCTTACTATACTTCTTATAGAACATCAGATGAAAGTTGTTATGTCCATATGCCAGAGGGTGTGTGTAATGGATTTTGGAGAAAAGATTGCAGAGGGACCACCCAAGGAAATTCAGAATGAACCAAAAGTTATTGAAGCATATCTGGGAAGGGAATGAAATGGAACTGGAGCGGGGAAAACCAATTCTTGAGGTAAAAAACCTGAGTGTTTTTTATGGTGCAATACAGGCATTACAGAATATTTCATTTACGGTATGCCAGGGTGAGATAGTTGCTCTTATTGGTGCAAATGGTGCAGGAAAGAGCACAACTTTAAAGACGATTTCGGGTCTTTTAAGAGCGCGTTCAGGTGAAATATATTTTGATAATAAAAATATTACGAATCTGGCAGGGCATAAAATCGCTGAACTTGGCATAGCGCATGTCCCAGAAGGAAGAAAACCATTTGCCAATCTTTCGGTATATGAAAATTTAAGGATGGGTGCCTATTTGATTAAAGATAAGAAAACTATTCAGGAGACAACCGAAAGAGTCTTTAAATCTTTTCCAAGACTGAAGGAAAGACTCGCTCAATCAGCAGGCACATTGTCAGGTGGCGAGTTACAGATGCTGGCAATGGCAAGGGCATTGATGTCAAAACCGAAACTTCTAATTCTGGATGAACCTTCTATGGGTTTATCACCTATTCTTGTTAACGAAATTTTCAAAATAATAAAAGAAATCAATGAACAGGGAACAAGTATCCTTCTTGTAGAACAAAATGCCCATAAGGCATTATCTATTTGTAACTATGCATATGTTCTTGAAACAGGTAGAATCACTTTAGAGGGGAAAGGTAAGACCTTGCATGATAATCCTATTGTAAAAGAAGCCTATTTAGGTGCTTAGACAAATTAAATCTTTTAACCCATTGACTTTTGGCTAATTTTGTATATAATTATCAGGTTTTAAGCCATACCATAAAGAATTTTTGAATTTCTGATTCTGGTTGTAAAAGGGCATTTATTATTCTGATTTGCCCTTTATTGGGTTTTAAGATTTATAAAAAACCGCCATTAAAGCATTTTCTAAACGAAGGAGGTCTAAAATGAGAAGGGTTTTAATAATGGGTGCTGCTGGACGGGATTTTCATAATTTTAATACCTTTTTCAGGAATAACCGTGATTATAATGTTATTTGTTTTACAGCCACCCAGATACCGAATATTGAAGGACGGAAATATCCAGCAGAGCTCGCTGGGCCATATTATTCTACCGGCATACCAATTTATTCAGAAAAAGATTTGACAAAATTAATTAAAAAATTTGATATTGATGTGGTAGTTTTTTCATATTCAGATATTTCACACAATTATGTAATGCATAAGGCATCAGAAGTATTGGCTGCAGGTGCAGATTTCTGGTTGCTCGGTCCAAAGTCATCAATCTTAAAGTCCGTCCGAAAAGTTATCGCAATATGTGCAGCAAGAACTGGTGCTGGTAAAAGTCAGACAACGCGAAGGGTCTGTGATATATTGCATAAATACAAGGTAAAATTTTCGGTAGTAAGACACCCAATGCCTTATGGAGATTTGATAAAACAGGAGGTCCAGCGTTTTTCAAAAATGGAAGACCTTGATAAATATAATTGCACGATTGAGGAAAGAGAAGAATATGAACCACATATAAAAAGGGGTAATACGGTATTTGCAGGGGTTGATTACCATAAGATTTTAAAAGAGGCAGAAAAGATTTCTGATGTGATTGTGTGGGATGGAGGGAATAATGACTTACCATTTTATGAACCAGACCTTCATATAGTCGTGGTTGATCCTTTGAGATTAGGTAATGAATCAACATACCACCCAGGTGAAGCAAATGTAAGAATGGCAAATCTAATTGTAATTAATAAAGTTGATTCAGCATCAAAAGAAAATATTGAAAAATTGAAGAAAAACATAAAGAAGTTAAACAAAAATGCTAAGATAATTGAGGCATATTCTCCTATAAATGTAGATAAGCCCAACCTTATTAAAAATAAGCGAGTTTTAGTGATTGAAGATGGTCCAACCCTGACCCATGGTGAAATGAGTTTTGGTGCGGGCTTAATTGCGGCAAAACAATATGGGGCAAAAGAAGTCATTGATCCAAGAAAATTTGCCGTTGGTTCAATCAAAAAGGCTTATGAAAAATACCCTCATATTGGAAATCTAATACCGGCTCTTGGTTATTCAAAATTACAGATGGAAGAACTGAACAGGAGTATAAACAGGGCGGTGGCGGATGTTGTAATTATTGGAACCCCTGTTGATTTGCGTAAATTTTTAAAGATAAATAAGCCGGCAGTTAAAGTTAATTATGAATTAAAAGAAAAACAGGGCAATGTCCTTGAACAAATGATAAAAGATTTATTAAATGATTGAAAGGAGTAGAATGAAAAAATTGGTTTATAATTTTGGTGGCAAAAAGGCTGATGGTTCAGCCAAAGACAAAAATTTACTCGGTGGTAAGGGTGCAAACCTTGCTGAAATGACAAATCTTGGGATAAGGGTTCCACCTGGTTTTACAATAACTACCGAGGTCTGCAATTATTATTATAAAAATAAAAAAACCCTGCCCAGGACATTGAAAAAAGAAGTGGACAAGGCAATGAAAAGGATTGAAGCGATTATGGGCAGGAGATTTGGTGACCCTGATAATCCACTTCTAATTTCTGTGCGTTCAGGTGCGCGTGCATCAATGCCGGGAATGATGGAGACGGTATTGAACATAGGTTTGACCGAAAAGACTATACCAGGATTGATAAAACAGAGTGGGGGAAATGAAAGATTTGCCTATGACTCTTATCGTAGATTGATAATGATGTATTCGGATGTTGTGATGGAGAAGGCAGCGGGAATAGAACCAAAGGATGAGAATTCAGGTATAAGAAGACAACTTGAAGAGATAATGGACGAGATGAAAAAGAAAAAGGGATATAAGAGTGATACCGAACTAACAGCAGATGATTTAAAAGAACTGTGTAAATCATTCAAAAATAAAATCAAAGAAGTTTTAGGAAAAGATTTTCCTGATGACCACAATGAACAACTATGGGGTGGAATAAAGGCAGTATTTGCTTCCTGGAATGGAAAGAGGGCTGTTGCATACCGAAGAATTGAGGGGATCCCTGATGACTGGGGAACCGCCTGCAATGTGCAGGCAATGGTCTTTGGAAATATGGGTGAGGATTCTGCAACTGGGGTCGGATTTACAAGAAATCCAGGAAATGGTGATAACCAATTCTATGGAGAATATCTAATCAATGCCCAGGGAGAGGATGTTGTTGCCGGCATCAGGACTCCTGCACCAGTAAACGAATATTCAAAGAGCGAGCATAACAAAGACCTTGTCTCATTGGAAAAGGCAATGCCTGCGGTCTATAGAGAACTTTACCAATACCAGAGAAAACTTGAACGCCATTATCGTGATATGCTTGATATTGAATTCACAATTGAGAAAGGCGTATTATATATGTTACAATGCAGGGTTGGTAAGCGAAACGGACCAGCAGCGGTGAAGATAGCAATGGATATGTTAAAGGAAAGGTTGATTACAAAAGAAGAGGCGGTGATGAGGGTGACTCCTTCACAACTTGATGAATTACTCCATCCAATGGTTGACCCGAAGGCAGAGATGAATGCAAAGGTGCTTGCCAAGGGTTTGCCTGCCGGACCCGGTGGGGCAACCGGTCAGATTGTCTTTACCTCAAAAGATGCGGTGGAATGGACAAAACAAGGTAAGAAGGTAATTCTCGTCCGTGAAGAGACCAATCCTGAGGATGTTGATGGAATGCGTGCCGCACAGGCGATTCTCACTGCCCGTGGTGGTATGACCTCGCATGCAGCACTCGTTGCCCGTGGCTGGGGTAAATGCTGTATCGTTGGCTGTGGCGCGTTACAGATAGATTATGAAGAGAAAACCCTCAGGGTTGATAATAAAGTCTTCAAAGAAGGTGACTGGCTCACATTGAATGGAACGAAAGGCAATGTTTATGAAGGGCAATTGCCAATGCTCGCATCTGCAGAAGAAAATGTATTACTCCAGGAATTTTTAAAAGTCTGCGATTCAGTAAAAAGACTTGGAATAAGGGCAAATGCGGATACACCCGCGGATGCCCAGAGGGCGAGAAATTTTGGGGCAAAGGGTATTGGACTAATGCGCACCGAACATATGTTTTATGGTAAAGGCTCTGATGAACCCCTGTTTTTATTGAGAAAGATGATCGTATCAAAGACTGAAGAAGAGAGGCGTAAGGCACTTGATGAACTATTCCCGTATGTTAAAAAAGATGTCAAAGGTGTGCTTGAGGCGATGGATGGTTATCCAGTAGTAATAAGGCTCCTTGACCCACCGCTCCATGAGTTTGTGCCGAATGAACCAGAAAAGAGACAGAAACTGGCTGAAGAATTGAAAATAACGATTGATGAATTAAATGAGCGGGCAGACAGTCTCCATGAATCAAATCCAATGATGGGACATCGTGGAGTCCGTCTTGGTATTACATATCCAGAAGTAAGCGAAATGCAGGTCCGTGCAATATTTGAGGCGGCTGCAGAATTGATAAAAGAAGGCAAAAATCCTTATCCCGAGATAATGGTTCCAGTTGTCTGTGATGTCAACGAATTAAAAGACCAGGTTGTAATAGTAGAGCGTGTATACAAAGAAGTTCTGCAGAAATTCGGTTTAAAGAAAATAAAGCATATGTATGGCACAATGATTGAGATACCGCGTGCCTGCCTTGTCGCAAATGAGATTGCCGAGATTGCCCAATTTTTCTCTTATGGAACGAATGACTTAACCCAGATGGGATTTGGATTTTCAAGGGATGACATTGGTGGATTTTTACCTGATTATTTAAAGAAAAAGATTCTACCCGGTGACCCATTCCAGTCCATTGATATAAAGGCGATTGGTGAGTTGATAAAAATCGGTATCGAGCGTGGGAGAAAAACAAGACCTGAACTTGAAGTTGGTATCTGTGGTGAGCATGGGGGAGACCCGAGATCAATTTATTTCTGCCACCAGGTTGGTATGGATTATGTCTCCTGTTCTCCATTCCGGGTGCCAATTGCCCGTCTTTCTGCAGCCCAAGCAAATGTAATGTTTAAAGCGCAGAAAACGAAAAAAACCAGAAAAAGAAAATAAACTATCACTGTTAATTTTATACAATCCCCCTCTTTCCCCCTTTGAAAAAGGGCGATTAAGGGGGATTTTTTCAACACACGGAAATTACTATGCAGGGCGAGACGCCCTTCGGCTGATGAAAATAAATCAATTATCTCTTTACCGTTTATTTGTTTCTTAAGAAATAGAAAAATGTGCAGAATGTGGAAATTTTACCCCCATTTCACAGTAGGGCTTAAAATCCGAGGTTTTCGTTAACGAGAAGGACCGTGATATTTGTCTGCCAGGGTCTGAATTGAATAATTGATATTACTCTACAAATTCTGCCTTTCACATTGCAGTCAATACAAATACCCGTATTGACACAGGGTGTCTTTGCACTCACCCTTTTTGCATTCATAACTGCGGCGATCTCTTTGCTTCTTTTTATGCCATCGTGGATTGAAGGTACGATTTTGTTATATCCAGCAATAATATAAACATTATCCGGACCATAGATCATTGCGGCAATGCGATTTCCAATCCCATCAATATTTATAATATCTCCATTCTTTGTAATTGCATTCGCACTTGTTAAATAGTAATCGGCAAGCATTTCTTTCTTCCTTACTTCTTTATCAGTCTCTTCAGTCAATCCCTTTTGCCAGTGGTGAATGACTTTATTTCCTCGCTGCTCTAATCTTTCAATAATTCCGAGTTCCCTTATCGTCATTGAACCGCCAATACCAATGCTTGCATCTGTGGGAATTGATTTCAAAATATATTCATTCATATTCTCTATTGATGGAAAATATTCTGCGTTAAAATCCCTTTTTTTGAGTGCGTCAACCACCCTCAATAATAATTTTTCCTGATGCCATTTCTTCACTTCGTCCATATTGGATTATATACAAATCTGGCTGTGGTGTCAATAAGTCGTAGTTAATTTTCAATCCCCTTCTTTCTCCTTTCTCAATTCCCCCTTTTTCAAAGGGGGATATAGGGGGATTTTCGGCGACATTCTGAATTGCGACAGTTAAAATATGTAGTGGCAGAGTTTACTCTGCAATAATCTGCATCAGATCCTGTAGTGGCAGAGTTTACTCTGCTAAAGGCGAGCAAGCTCGCCCACTACAAAAAAATTGTTTATTGTAGTGGCAGACCTGGGTCTGCAATAAAAACTGTAGTGGCAGAGTTTACTCTGCAATAATTTGCATCAGATCCTGTAGTGGTAGAGTTTACTCTGCTAAAGGCGAGCAAGCTCGCCCACTACAAAAAAATTGTTTGTTGTAGTGGCAGACCTTGGTCTGCAAATATTTAAAAGCCAAGTAAACTCGGCAACTCCATTGATAATCAATAGCCAGTTTAAGAACTGAAAACAATTTGAACAAATTTAGAAAGACTCAGAAAAAGAACCTGATTGACATAGCCCCCAAATTGGATATAATACCCAATGGAACTTTCAGTCAATATTGACCATATTGCGACACTTCGTGAAGCAAGAAAAGAAAAATTTCCAGACCCGGTATTCGCGGCGGTAGAAGCAGAACTTGGTGGTGCAGATGGTATAACCGTTCATTTAAGGGGTGATAGAAGGCATATAAAAGAAAGGGATTTAAGATTGCTCAGGGAAGTCGTAAAGACTGAATTAAACCTGGAGATGGCTGTCACCGATGAAATGCTCCAGATTGCTACCTCAATAAAGCCCGACCGCATTACACTCGTCCCGGAATCACCAGGTGAAGTCACAACCCAGGGCGGGCTCAATCTGATAAATTTCCAAGGCGACCTTAGCGGATTTATGCAAAGATTGAAGGATGCAGGAATTAGGGTTGGTCTTTTTATTGACCCGGATTTAAACCAGATTAATGAGGCACTAAGGGTCAAGGCAGAATACATTGAGATAAATACAAATGAATATTCAAAAAATCCCAAAAATATAATGGAAGTAGAAAAGGTAAGAAATATGGCAAAAAAGGCATTTGAATACGGGCTTGAGGTTCATGCGGGTCACGGGATTGATTACAAAAATATCAACCAACTGTTAAAAATAAAAGAAATAACAAGTTATTCAATTGGTTTTGCAATCGTTGCCCGCGCGGTCTTTGTCGGTTTGCGTCAGGCAACTGAAGAAATGGTGAATATTATAAAAGGAGCAAAATGAGAAATATTGGTCTTAGAATGGCGATAGTTATAATCCTTTTAGCTGCAGGATTATACACGCTCTATCCAACGCTTAGGCTTTATACTGCGAAAGAATTATCAAAAGAAGAAGAAAATAGTTTAATGAAAAGGGCAATCCATCTCGGACTTGATTTAAAAGGTGGAATGCACCTCGTGCTTGAGGTTGATACCACTGGATTGAAAGAAAAGCCAGCAGATCTAAGGGATAGAGCGCTGGAAATTGTAAAAAATCGTATTGATGAATTTGGGGTTTTTGAACCAACAATAGAAAAGCAGGGGAGTTCAAGGATTCTTGTTCAGCTACCCGGGGTAGATAGAGAAAGGGCATTGAATATAATCCGAAAAGTTGCGCATCTTGAATTCAAACTTGTGAGTGATAAAACCCAGGATGTTCTAAAAAGTATTGATAAATATCTTTCAAAAGGCGATACAATGGGGTTTGAAGAACCGTTCAGTTCATATCTATTTGGTGTTGAAGGCGATTTAGGTTTTGATGTTCGGGATGAAGATTCATTAAAGATACTTATTGCCCAGGCACAAGAGATAATACCTAAAGAACTTCAATTCTATTTTGGTCCCAAGGAAACATATCAGGGAAAGGAAGTGAAGAGGCTGTATCTGCTTAAAAAAGAACCTGAATTAAGTGGTGAGACCATTCGTGATGCACAGCATAGGCCATATCAGGGTAGCGAACTCCAGTACACTGGTGCCTGGATGGTTGAGATTGAATTCAAAAGAGAGGCAGCGAGATTATTTGCATCAATCACTGGTAAAAATGTGGGGAAAAGGCTTGCGATTGTCCTTGATGATGTAGTTCAATCAGCCCCTTATATTAGAGAAAGAATTCCTCAGGGTAAAGCAGTGATTACAGGAAATTTTAAGGCTGAAGAGGCGAGAGACCTTGCAATAATATTGAGGGCTGGAGCATTACCTGCACCATTAAAAATAGCCGAAGAGCGTTCAGTAGGTCCTTCGCTCGGAAAGGATTCAATCACCAAGGGGATAAGGGCATCGCTCATTGGTTCTCTCTTTGTTGTTATTTTTATGCTTGTTTATTATTCCCTAACTGGTTTGGTTGCAAATTTTGCACTTGTGTTAAATGTCATATTGCTTGTTGGCGCTCTCTCTGCATTTGGTGGGACTTTAACAATGCCTGGTATTGCCGGCATTGCTTTGACGATTGCTATGTCGGTTGATGCAAATATTCTAATTTTTGAAAGGATAAGAGAAGAACTCCGACTTGGAAAAACAGTAAGGACTGCAATCTCCCAGGGATTTTCCCGTGCCTGGCTTGCAATATTTGATTCAAATGTAACTACAATCATCACCGGGATTGTCCTTTATATCTTTGGCACAGGTCCGATAAGGGGTTTTGCCCTTACACTAATTATCGGTTTGATTGCCAACCTGATCTGTGCAGTCTTTGTAACAAAGACTGTCCTTGATTACTTTACACATAGATTTGAAGTAACAAAGTTGAGGATATAATTATGGAACTGATAAAAAACCCAAATCTACCATTTATGTCCTGGAGAAAGTATGGATTTATTTTCTCCAGCATTCTTGTTATAATTTCGCTATTGTTAATATTTTTAAAAGGTCCGAAACTCGGTGTTGACTTCGCCGGTGGCGCACTCGTATGGGTAAAATTTGAAAAACACCTGGAAGTAAGTGATATCAGAAACTCGCTTACGAAGATCGGGCAGGAACAGGCATCTATTCAAAAACTTGCAGGAACAAATGAATTTGTTATCCGTTCGGTCACCAAGGTTGATCCGGATAAATTCGCCAACGATGTGATTGCCCAATTACAGAAGGACTTTGCTGATAATCCTTTAGATTTAAGGGCAAAAGAAACAGTTGAGCCAAAAATAAGTGCTGAATTAACAAGAAATACAACCATTGGAGTTCTTGTTGCCTTATTCTTAATGGGCATATACATCTGGTTCAGATTTGATTTTCGCTTTGGTGTAGTATCGGTACTTGCTCTCTTCCATAATATTCTAATAGTCATTGGTGCCCTTATTCTTACGGGCAGGGAATTCACGATTGTAATTGTGGGTGCGTTACTTACCATAGTTGGTTATTCTATCAATGACACAATCGTTTTATCGGACCGTGTCCGTGAAAATCGTAAAAAATTGCGGGGCATACCTTTTGTAGATTTGATAAATGCGAGTATAAATGAAACCTTTTCGCGGACAATCTTAACTGGTTCATTCGTTATCGTCACGCTCTTCTGTTTATTATTTCTTGGTGGCCCTGTCATAGCTGACTTTGCATTCACTTTAATCCTCGGTTTGATATTTGGAACTTATGCATCAACATTCGTTGTCTGTGCCCTGGCAACTGAGTGGGAAACGCGATCGCCTCAAAAAAGAAAATAAGTTTAGCTGAATAAAATTTATCATTAAAGCATTCGCAGAGTGATTGAGTTACTTAAAACTGGATGATTAAAATTTTAAAGATTGGTTTCATCACCGGATTGGGAACCGGTCATATACCAATTGCTCCAGCAACATTTGGGTGTGTATTAAGTGTCATAATCTGGTATCTTCTGGTTGATTTTCCATTGATTTATTGGGCAGTATTTATAAATTTATTTGTATGGGGTCTGGTAATCAGTCAGGAGTTTGTCAAAGAATGGGGTAGAGACCCAAGGAAGATAGTCGTAGATGAATATGCTACACTCCTATTACCATTATATTTTGTTCCCAAAAGAATTCTGCCACTTGTGGTTGCATTTGTTCTATTCAGGATTTTTGATGTGATAAAACCACCGCCATTAAGACAACTGGAAAGACTTCCTGGCGCCTGGGGCATTATGCTGGATGACCTCGGTGCAGCAATCTATACAACATTAATAATCATTATCTTAAAATTCGTTTATCCACAATTATAACTGCCCTCCTCCGTTTTTCATCAGTCCTCACCTCGGAGCCGCAAGCTTCAGCCTGCGTATGATTTTTATATAAAATAATCGCAGGACAAACCTTCAGAGCATGTGTCATAACCACTGTAGCGGTCGCATTTATGGATCAAAAGAATTAAAAAGGGATGAAATTTGATAATGTTTGATAAACTTGCCCTGATGCAAATCACGGGTCAAACCGCTACAAATTAGTGACATTTTAAATTGCGGCACACCTACTTACGGGTTTGTGCTGTAAATTGTCGAGCAAGCTCGACCACTACGGGGTAAAATGATTATCTGTAGTGGCAGAGTTTACTCTGCAATAATCTGCATCAGATCCTGTAGTGGCAGAGTTTACTCTGCTAAAGGCGAGCAAGCTCGCCCACTATAAAAAAATTGTTTATTGTAGTTGCAGACCTTGGTCTGCAATAAAAACTGTAGTGGCAGAGTTTACTCTGCAATAATCTGCATCAGATCCTGTAGTGGCAGACACTGGTCTGCAAATATTTAAAAGCCGAGTAAACCCATCACCTATATCCTCGTGTTATTTTCATATTTCCCAATTGGCTGTTTAAAAGATAAAAATAATTTGAATAAAACTGGAGATGACTCAGACACTTTACATATTGACTTAATGGTTTGTTTGAATATAACATCATAGTAGAAGAAATTTTGAGAATTTTAGTTTTGACATCAGCGATGAATTTTGTATAATTGGTTGTATTAAGTTTGTAGATGGGGTATGAGATGATGAAAGGAATTTTTAGCTGCAGACGGATTAGAGCGGAGGCGAACAGAGGCAGTATCGCTTTGCTTGCAGTATCGTCCCTTTGGGACTTGCAGGAATTGCAGTATCGTTTGCTTGCAGGAAGTGCATCCGCCCAGATTTTTTCAGTGCCCTCAGTGTTTTTTGTGTTATTCCGTGTTTCAGTGTTATTTCTTCAGTGTTTCAGTGTTAAAAAAGGAGGTATAAATGCTTAGCAAGAAAAACAGCAAAATAGCAATGATGTTTATCATCCTTCTGGCGATAGGGTTTATTTTCGCTGGAGGAAGAAGCAATAAGGACGCACTAACAAGCGATAGTTTAAAAACTATCCATGAATTGAAATCAGAGATGTTATTAAGCCAGCCGCTGATGCCTACATCTAAAGAAGAAAAAGAACGGCTTGAGCAAAGACAAAAAGAAATAAATGAAAAAAGTGAGAAGGCCCGTAATGAAGCCCTTAAGCTTATTCAACTTGGTCAGGAAGGACTTATTGAGTTTAAAAAGGACAAAGAGAAATACATATACACCGCTGGAAGTAGTGGTTATGATTTTATTGCGGTTCTTGGTGAATCAAAGGAACCAGTGGCAAAAGAGATGCTAATAGAAATAGCGATAGATACGACACTATGGGATATGGTGCGAAGCCATGCAATGCGTGCGTTAGGAAAAAAGGCATTGTCATACAGTGAGTTATTAAAAGTGATAGGAACTGTTGGATTATCCTCCAAGGAAGCGAAATCCGAGACACAGAGAGGAATTCTGATTAACAGTCATTTTGATTTAATTAGGACACAAGTTAAAAGAGTGAAAGACCGTAAAGTCTTAACATACGTTCTTAATTCGTTGCGTAAACTTGTAAATAATATTGATTTTAGTCAGGTAGATATAGTAATCGACATTGTGACCGCATATCCGATGATTTCAGAGACAGAAAAGACGAAGATAATTCTACAAATAGATAGTCTGTGTCTTGCATGCGGCTGGCGTGGCTTAAGGGAGAAATATGCAGAGGGTATGATACCACATATACCGCTGTTTGGTGCATTTAAATTCAGATTGAAACCCGATGCTTTGCCCTATTTAAAATCTTTTAAAACCGATGATAAAGAATTGCAGGATATCATTTATCTTGCACGCTGTTACCTTGGTGATACGAGTGTAATAGATACAATTATTTCATTAGCTTTGAATTCGAAAAATAAACTTATCAGATACCATGCAATCAACGATGTATTGAGCAGGAATAATACTTTTAACTCATCTCTCATTCCAGTATTTGAACAAGCATTGTCTGATTCTTATGGAGAGGTAAGGATAAGTGCGGCTAACACACTGAGGCGAAATGGCATTAAGGTCAAACCTTTAGGAAACGAGTTGGACAGGTATTACATTGAAAAGGAGGAGAAATGAAGAGGTTTGTTTTGACTATGGGGGCTTTCTTTTTAATATTCTATGCCGGGGAAATCAAAGAGGCGCATATTCCAGTAGTCTATTATTTTAACCCGGCCGGATATGAAAATGGCCACGAGCAATATGGTGTGCCAATACCAAATTGGTATTATTATTGGGACCAAACACCTGCGAGTATTGGTAATCATAGATTTCATCCGAATTTACCTTATGATGGTGGATATATCTTTGGGGCAAATTTTGTATTAGTAGGACCATCCGCAGCATTACCGGATAATGATTTTCCGGTAGAAGTGAGAGCAGGACAAGACAGTATGACTACGGTATATGCGATTGACAACTTTGGTTCTACTTTATTGCATGAGAATGCCCATAAAGATTACTATTTTCAATATTGGTTCCCAGTAGGTGGTTATAAGCCTGAGTTAGATATTGATAGAGATAGCTTAAGAGATGATACTGAACCCGGGTTGGGTTTTGATCCAAATCTCAAAGACACAGATGGAGATGGATATCCTGATTTTGAGGAATATGCACGGAGACACGAGTCTACCTGGGCGGTTGGATCGCTAAAAAATTTAGATTGGTCTTTTGAGGGCACTAACTGGCCATGCACCTGGGATAAATATCGCTGGCCTATTATTCCTTGGGAGTTTGATATAGTTAAGCCATATCATTTGAAGCCTGAAGATAGAGATGAAAACTTACCACCAATTCAGGTTCTTACGCTTACCCGGGTTCCGGTTAAGGATAACAAAATTTATTGGCGAACAGAGGTAGGGAGTTTTACATATCAAACAGAGACCGCACCCTGGCAAGAAGGCGTTATCACCGTCAATAACCCATTTCCACTTTGGAATCTTGATTTTGGCGAAAACTGGGTAATCGCAAAAGCCGAATTTGAACTTCCACCCCAGGTTATCTCCACCGACCCGGCGGATAAAGAGAAGGATAATGATATTTACAAACATACAGAAAAGAAAAAGGGATTGGAGCCACTTAATTTTCAGGTTATTTTTAATAAGGCGATGGATACGGTTTCGGTGCGGGAGGCGATGGAGGTGAAAAACAAAGATAGAGATAGTGATGTTGAAATAAAGGAGATAACCTGGGATAACGATATGAAGACAATGGAGGTGCGGTGCTATGACCCGGTTGGTAAGTATGAATTGTGAATCGGAAAAACGAAATTACCTTAATCTCTATTGTAAAAGCGATGTGCAATGGAAATTGAAATATTTATCCGGTGTTCTTTTTACTATGAATTTTGTCTCGGTCCGAGGTATGGTAAATTCGTTATTCGCTAAGAGTTAAAGGATTTTTTTAATATTTCAAAAACCCTTTCTATTTCGTTTTCCGTGTTATAAAAATGGGGAGAAAAGCGCAAACAATTATTACGCAATGAGATAATTATCTTGTTCTTGTTCAGGTATTCATATACTTTTCTGGGATTTTCTGGCTTTATCGTGATGATACCTGATTGTGGTCCTTTTTCAGGCGTAATCACAGGAATTTTTAGTTTCTTAAATCCCTTCCTCAATGTCATTTTTAATCCTAAAACTCTATTTTCTACATCTCTTAAACCGAACTCAAGCAAGAGCTTTATATGTTCAGTCAATCCGCTCAATCCAATTATGTTCCTTGTGCCCATTTCAAACATCCGCGCATCGTTGAAGAGTGGGGGAGCGGTCTCAAAATTTTCAAAACTCTTCCAGTCCACACCGAGCCAACCGGTATGAAGCCTTTTTAAAATTTTGAAATTTCTTTTATTTAC
>JBDRVV010000034.1:683-26296 GCA_039802005.1 candidate division WOR-3 bacterium | reverse complement strand
ATTATCCCATCTTCTACCCCGGTTATAAATACAACATCAAACTCAAGTCCCTTTGCATTATGTAATGTCATTAAAGAGACCTTTTCATTTGACCAGTCATCAATATCGCTTTTTAGAGAAACACCTTCTAAATAATCCTGAATTGTGGCTGATGGATTATTTTTGACAAATTCATTTATGGATATGAGCAATTCCTCTACATTTTTACGACGATTAATCTCCTCTTCTGTCTCTCTTCTACGCAGATGTTCAAGATAACCCGTTTCATTGGCGATGCGGAGCGTTAGGTCATAGAGATTTAATTTTTTGCTCAGTTGAATAAAATTTTCTAACATCTTCATAAATGCCTTTATACTTTCTTTCGCTTTATTGTTCACATCATTTATTTCGGAAATTCTTTTTAAGGTTTCAAAAAGGGATAATTTATTTTCTTTTTGAAATAGTATCAATTTTTCAACTGTATCTTTTCCGATGTTTCTTGCCGGAAGGTTTATTATTCTTTTCAAACTTATTGAGTCATTGGGATTGTTGATCACCCGTAGATAAGCAAGCATATTCTTGATCTCAGCCCGTTCATAAAATTTTAATGCACCGATAACTTCATAAGGGGTTTTGTATTGAGCAAAGGTTTCTTCAAATATCCTTGATTGGTAATTCAAACGATAGAAGACAGCAATTTCATTGAATTCTTTGTTATGATAATGCTCTTCAAGGATTTTCTCGGCAACAAACCGGGCTTCCTGTTTATCATCTTCTGCATCAAAATATTCAATGGGCTCACCGGGTTCATTCTCACACCAAAGGATTTTTGGCTTCCGCCGGGTATTATTTTTTACTACTTCTGATGCGGCTCTTAAAATTATTTTAGTTGAGCGGTAGTTTTGCTCAAGTTTGACAATCCTGGTTTCTGGATAATCCCTTTCAAAATCAAGGATATTCTTGATCTCCGCCCCGCGCCAGGAATAAATTGACTGGTCATCGTCTCCCACTACACAGAGGTTACGATATTTTGAAGCAAGTAATTTTGTAAAAACATACTGGGCATGATTTGTATCCTGATATTCATCTACCATTATATATTTAAATTTTTCCTGATACCGCTCAAGGACTTCAGGATGTGTCTCAAACAATTCAACGGCTTTTAATATCAAATCATCAAAATCAAGGGCATTATTTTCTCTCAACCGCTGATTATAAATTTTATAAATCGTCTTTATTGTATTGCTGAACATATTTGAAGATATATAATATTGCTCGGGGGATACCAGATTTTCTTTAGCACGATTGATACAATGTAGAACAAAATCAGGTTTTAATTCCCTTACATCAAGATTCAATTCACTGAGACATTCTTTTATAAGTGCAAGTTGGTCGGATTCATCATAGATTGCGAAATTTTGCGAAATGCCAATTTTTTCAGATTCCTTCCTCAAGATTCGCGCACAGGTGGAGTGATATGTCCTTATCCAAACATCCGGGTCTTCACTATTTAAAAGATAGCAAACTCTCTGTTTCATTTCATCTGCAGCCTTATTGGTGAATGTAACAGCAAGAATATTTTCTGGTTTTATTCCCTTTGATATAAGATAGGCAATGCGATAGGTAATCACCCTTGTCTTTCCACTACCCGCACCAGCGAGAATGAGTATCGGACCATTTATTATCTGGACTGCCTTCCATTGTTCGCGGTTTAATTCTTTTTCAAAATCAATAAAACTATTGGGCATAATAACTATTTCAATCCAATAATGCTGAAAATTACAAGGCTGATCAAACCGAGAATGATTAACTCTAAATATATGTTTTTTAACGCAGTTGTTTTCTGCTCAAATCTGAGTTTCTCTTTTATTGCCATAAATATAATTGTCAGAATTAGATAACCGATTCCGAACCCAAAAGAAGATAATACTGCAGGAAGAACCCTTGATTTGAAACTGATATTTAAAAATATCACACCATAGAGTGCATAATTTGTAAAGAAAAATTCCGGATAATTATCAAACAGAGCGGACAGGTTGGGAGAAAATTTACTTAACAAAACTTTCCCACAATAAATAATAAGATAAATGATTAATATAATAAAAAGTATTTTCAAATAACCAAGGTTGAATGGTATTAATAACAAATTATTAACAAAAACAGAAACAAACGAACATACCACCATTATTATTGTAAGATTTGTTCCTATTACAAATGATTCCTTGATACTCGTCTTATACAGAATAAGTGGACAAAGACCGAGCAAGTAATACAAAACTATATTTTTACCAAAGACCGCATCTATAAAAATATTGAGCAGATTATTATTCATTCTTTTTTCTCATTAAGCCATAAAGGGCAATGACAATCCCCGTGATTATAAATGAAGCAGCAGGTGCATCAAAAAACAGAATCAATGTTTTATCCGGGTCAGCATTTAAGAAAGGTTTATTCAATACCATCCCTTTACCAAAGATTTCACGCAAAAGACCAACAATGAAAAGAACAGAGAAGGCAGGTGAATATCTCTTAATTGAAGCAAATCCATATTTGATTCCTGAAGATTTATTATCAATTTTTTTTAAACTATAAAAAATATAACTATTTACCGCAATCAAAGGAATAAATATTCCGAGTTCATTGTATAATTCAGGAATCTTGTGTGAAAGGAATCCACCAAGAATTGTGACAATTGTCGCAGTTGTTATAAAAAATACAATGCTTTTTTCCGGTTCTTTAATATATCTATCAATATGCCGGAGAACAAGACTTGAAAAGAAAAGCGTTATTATGACAAGTATCCCTATTGATAAGCTATGTACAGCTGAATCAGTAAGGGCAATAAATGGAGTCAAACCAAGTATTATAACTAATTCGCTCTCTTTATATTTGGAATTCATTTTAAATATTCCTTAAATCTTTCAAAATTATCCTGCACACTTTTAATCAGTGCTTGAGATGAAATCGTTGCACCGCTTATCGCATCCGGCATCCCGGTTTTGAATTTATCAAGAAATTCCTGCTCTCTTATTCTTTCGCCAATTCCTTCTGTCTCCTGTGAATAAACAATAATTATCTTTTCAATGCATTTCTCTTTATTTATCCCTGCGAGATATTTTATTGTATCAAGATAGCCAAAAGTTTGTCCATAAAAAATTATCCCCAGTGTTTCAGGATGTGAAATCGCATACCAGAGTGTGTCTTTAATTACCTCAAGAAATCTATTCGCATCTGGAAATATCTCCTTTTTCCTGTCGGCTTTTTTGCTTTCTTCAAGGAGTGATGTATAAGTTTCCAGCCCCTTTTTAATACCTTCGCAGACAGCCCGGGATGAAATCGTTGCCCCTGTTATCGCATCTATCTCTCCGCCATCTTTTTTCAGTGCTATCTGGGATACATTCTTGCCAATAAACTGATTTAAAAATGATTTTTCTCTGACCTTTGAACCCAATCCCTTGGTTTCTTTAAACCCCTCATCAGCGCCAGAGATATAAACCCCGGTGATTTTTTTTGTAGTATCAAATCCCGCAGTTATTGGAATCACACCTGCATAACCCCTGGTCCAGATTTTGAATACAAAACCTTTAATATTTTTTGCAGAGTCATAAACCTGCCACAGGGTCTCGGGAATTACTGGAATAAATTCATTTCCATCAATAGCCTTCTTGAGAATTGAAAAATTATTACCACCTTCGGGTTGAGCAACCAGTGGCTTTGTTGCTTCATTCAATATTGTAAGTGTTAAAACGCTCAATAAAAGAGATATAAAGAGATAAATTTTCTGCTTTATGTTTTCTGACATTCAGTCCTCCTTTTAATGACTAATTTATCTATCAAAGGAGTTAAGATATTCATTAAAAGTATTGCTGGTGTTACACCCTCTGGATAACCAGAAAAATATCTGATTAATACCGTAAACACACCGCAACCAATTCCGAACATCCAGCGTCCATATTTTGTTATGGGTGTGGTGACCCAGTCCGTTGCCATGAAAAAAATAGCGAGAATAACACCACCGGAAAATAACTGGAATAATGGATTGATTCTTCCAGGAAGGAGTAAATTTAATAAAAGAAAACTAAAAATATATCCAACGACAATCTTATAATCTATAATTTTTAATAACAACAAAAATAATCCACCAATTAACAATAAAATCTTGCAGGTCTCACCAATCGCACCACCAATCTGTCCAAAGAATAATATTTTTAAATAACTCGCTGAACTAAATTTTTCAAGAATCAAATTCACATTTCCGTAATATCCGGGGTTTTTCAATACTGTCAAAGGTGTCGCTTGAGTTATCGTATCCATCCCGGAAAGTGTCCCTTTCAAAGGAGTTTGATATGAAGTAGCCATTATCCCGGGAAATGTTAAGACAAGGAATGCACGCCCTGTAAGTGCAGGATTTAAAAGATTGAATCCAAAACCACCAAATAATTGTTTTGTAACAATAATGGCAAATCCTCCGCCGAGGATTGGAATCCAGAAAGGAACGCCGGGTGGTAATGATAACCCGAGCAACAATCCGGTCAAGATTGCTGTTCCATCGTAAATCGTGATTTTTCTTTTTGTAAAATATTCAAAAACTATCTCAAAAGATAAAGACGAAAAAATACTAATACAAATTATGCCCAATGCATAAAATCCAAAAAAGATTGTCCCTGTAATAACTGCAGGAGAAAGACAGAGAATAATGAACAAAACAGCGTTTTTATGATTCAGTGCTGAATGGATATGAGGGGGTGAGGAAACGAGCAATAAATTATTCATCTGCTATCCTCAACCTTGCATATTTAAAATAATGAACCAATGGAATAAAAGAAGGGCATACATATGAACAAATTCCGCATTCAATACATTCTTTTAAACCATAATCAATAGCACGAGAAAAATCATTTCGTCTTATATATTGATAAATAATTTGTGGCAGGAGTGTCATTGGACAGGCATCAACACATTTCCCGCAATGGACACAGTCAATTGTTTCTTCTTTAATCAAATCATTTTGAAATACAATTCCATTTGTAGTTTTAATCACCGGAGTGTCAAATGAAAACTGGGCATTGCCCGTCATCAATCCACCAAAGATGATTTTTTTTATATCGCCAATTAAACCGCCACAATATTGAATTATATCACTTATGGGAGTGCCAATTTTGGCCAGTAGATTTTTGGGCTCTTTTATCCCATTACCACTAACTGTAATCACCCTTTCAATCAATGGTTTATTATACTTTACCGCCTGAAAGATTGCATAACAGGTGCTAACGTTCTGGACCATAAAACCAAAATCAATGGGCAATTTATCTGAAGGTAAATTTATCCTAACAATCTTTTTTATCAATATCCTTTCTGCTCCCTGAGGATATCTATCAGGGATTAATTTTACTTTTATTCCTTCTTTTTTTAGGAGTTCAGCTGCTTGTTTATAAATATGGGGAAGGGCAAAAAATAATTCAGTGGCACCAAGAATTTTCTGGATTATCTTTGCCCCTTCTGAAACGCAAACCGGATATTCCATCATTATCCGGTAATCTGCAGAAAGATTCGGCTCGGATTCACAGCCATTTATTATCAGTTTTTCTATTTTTTTCTCCATTGCATTTAGAAGTTTCAAATCGGTTGGATAACCACCACCACCGAGACCAACAATACCAGCCTGCTTTATTCTTAGAAGAAGTTCCTCCCGGCTGAGCGATTGATAATCTGAATCTATAAACTTTTGCTCCCAGGTATCTGAATAATCTGATTCAATAATACAGCACAATCCTTCACCAAGAAGAGGGTGAGGATGAGGTTTTATATCAAGCACTTTTCCTGAGACGCTTGAATGGACAGATGAGCAAATACCTGTGTTTGCTTCACCAATTTTTGTGCCAATCTTTACTGAATCACCGGGCTTTACTAACGGAATTGCCTGGGTTCCCTTATGTTGTGAAAAATGGATATAGACACGGGGAGGAACTGGCATAACCTCAATCGGCAGTTCAAGGAGATATTTCTCTTTTCTCAGAGTAGTCCCTGGTAGTATGCTATAAATCATAAGTTTTTTATTATACTTTTTTTTGTCTATAAGTCAAGAAAATATTAAAAATGTAAAATTTAGAGGAAAATGTTGTCTGCAATAGTAGGGCAAACCTTCAGAGCCTGTGTCATAACTTCTGTAGCGGTCGCATTTATGCGACAAAAGAATTAAAAAGGGATGAAATTTGATAATGTTTGATAAACTTGCCCTGATGCAAATCACGGGTCAAACCGCTACAAATTGGCGACATTTTAAATTGCGGCACACCCACTTACGGGTTTGTGCTGTAAATTGTCGAGCAATCTCGACCACTACGGGGTAAAATGATTATCTGTAGTGGCAGAGTTCACTCTGCTAAAGGCGAGTAAGCTCGACCACTACGGGGTAAAATGATTATCTGTAGTGGCAGAGTTTACTCTGCTAAAGGCGAGCAAGCTCGACCACTACATAATTGATGGTTTGTTGTAGCGGCAGAGTTTACGCTGCAATAATCAATGTCGAGCAAGCTTGACCACTACGGCGAAAAATGATTGACTTGTATTCGCAGACCTTGGTCTGCAAATGTTTGAAAACCAAACAAACCCCTGGTCTTGCTTTACGGGAAGAGGGCAAGGGTGGAGTGAAATTCTTCTTTTATCAAAAATGAAAGGGTAATGTCTGCGCACATTTTTGAGATATACGTAACATACCTTAGATATGGTACTTGATTTTGTTAAATTATAGAATAAAATTTAATGATGCGTAAAATTTTTAGTATATTGGGGGTAATAATTTTTATAGTATTACTATTCTTTTTTATTATACCACCAGATAGCAAATTACTATATCCGAGATTCCAATCATTCAATATAGCAGACCGAAACGGAGTTCTGCTTAGAAAAGTGCTTTCAACAGACTATAAAACAAGCCTCTGGAGACCATTGAAGGATATATCGCCCGATATTATTAAAGCGACAATCATAAGGGAAGATAAAAGATTTTTCCTTCACAAAGGGATTGACATAATAGCACTTTTTCGTGCAATAAAAGAAAATCTGATTCACCAGAAAATAAGAACCGGTGGTTCAACAATCACAATGCAGGTTGCAAAGATTGTATTGAACCACAGAAAAAGGAACATCTGGAATAAAATAATTGAAATTGTTTATGCCTTAAAACTTGAACTCCATTTAAGAAAGGATGAAATCCTTGAGATTTATCTAAACCGAGCACCCTATGGCTATCAGACATATGGGGTGGAGGCTGCATCACAATTCTATTTTGAAAAACCTGCAAGCCAACTATCACTTAGTGAATCCTGTATTCTTTCTGCTATACCGAAAGCCCCGGGTATTTTAAATCCATTTAAAAGTCGTAACAGACTAAGAACAGAACGGGATGCAATAATAAAAAAGCTTTTTGAAAACAAACTCATTGATTCTACAAAATATACCTGTGCACTTGCAGAACCAATAAAGATTGATGAGAAAAAAATTGTTTTCAAGGCACCCCATTTTGTCGATTTTATATTACAACAGAATATCAATCTCCAATATTCAAATATTACTTCAACAATTGATGTAAATCTGCAAGAAAATATAGAAAAAATGCTTTTTACATCAATTAAAACTTTAAATAAATATAATGTGAATCAGGGTGCGGTGATTGTTATGGATACAAAGACGGGCGAGATACTATCAATGGTTGGTTCAAAGGACTATTTTGAAGAAAAAGAAGGACAGGTGAATGGTTGTCTGGCTTTAAGGCAGCCTGGTTCAAGTCTAAAGCCATTTTTATATATTCTTGCACTTGCTGATGGCATTCCAATAAGTTACCTTATGAATGACACCGTAACCGAATTTAAATTATCAGACGGTACAATCTTTGCACCCAGAAATTTTGGTGAAAAATATCATCGGCTTGTTAGAGCAAGAGAAGCACTTGGTTCTTCATTTAATGTTCCAGCGGTCTATATCCTTGATAAATTAGGTGTGGAGAAATTTTATAATTTTTTACATCAACTACATTTCACAACTATTTTTAAAGAGCCCACTTTTTATGGACTTGCCCTTTCCTTGGGTGCCGCAGAAGTCAAATTACTTGAACTCGCAAATGCATATAGGGCGATTGCCAATAATGGCTCCTGGACTGAATATAGGTTTTTAAGGGGCGAGGGAATTAAAAAAGGGGAGAGGGTTTTTTCCGAAGAGATTGCTTATATAATTACCGATGTATTATCCGATAATTCAAGCAGAATAAAGGCATTTGGTGATGATTCACCATTAAATTTACCTTTTCCTTGCGCGGTCAAAACAGGTACTACAAAGAATTTTAAGGATAACTGGTGTGTTGGATTTACCGAAAAGTATACGGTTGGTGTCTGGGTTGGAAATTTTGATGGGTCGCCAATGAATGGTGTATCAGGTATTTCAGGTGCGGCACCGTTATTCAGGGATATTATGATTGAATTGCACCGGGTTGAATATCCAAAAGAATTTGAAAGACCAAAATCTGTTATTTCATTAAAAGTCTGTGCAAGAACTGGTTTGATTCCAAAAAAAGAATGTCCGTTAATAGAAGAGATATTTATTGCAGGAACCGAGCCAAAAGACACCTGTGATTTTTGTGCCAATAAAAAAGAATTTATCATGCTTAAAACCGCAACCCAATCAGAAAATAAAGTATTAAAAATCATCCATCCGAATGATGGTGATATATTCAAACTCGATCCCCAGATTCCTTATAAGAATCAGGCAATTTCAATAAAGGTTTATGGAGATACGAGTATTAAAAAGATTGTCTTGAAATTGAATGGCAATATTTTATGCGAAAGTAATGAAAGGGAGGTCACATTCCTTTGGCAACCCAAACCAGGACTTTACGAACTTGAAGTGACCGGCAGATCTACCAGCGGAGAAATATCAGAAAGAGTAAAATACCGCGTATATTAGATGGATTAAAATTAATCCATTGATATCCCTGACAATTCAATACTTAATCAATTAAACAATTAAACAATTGTTTAATTGTTTAATTATTTAAAGGATTGACTGATTTATAGTATTGTGTATAATGTAGTATGAGAAAGAAGATGCCGGAGACTGAGTATAGGGCGTCAAGGGTCTGCAGGGTTTTGGGAAATCCGACAGCTTATCAGATTGTGAAATTGTTATTGGGTAGAAAAATGACACCAGGTGAGATTGCTAAAGAAATGGGTATTTCAGAAGCGCTCGCTTCTGTTACTTTAAGAACTTTAAGGAATATTGATATTGTGCGGTATGAGACGAAAGGCAAGGAGAAGATTTACTGGATAAAAGACGACTTTATTGATGGAATATGCAATATACTGGAAAAATTTGTAATTAAAATGCGAGAAAAAAATTGGTAATTGGTGGTAATTAAGAGAAAGGAGAAAGAGGGGATTAGTGATGAGTCAGAATATCTGTACATTGACACTCTGAGATATTTTTATATAATTCGTCAATGATAACAATAATTTCACTACTTTTTTTAGTGCTGACTCAACCACAAGAAATCATTTATGAAATAGATAGGGGAGAGGCGGAGTTTTATCGGTTATTTACTGATGTAGATAGTTTTATATCTGCAAAGTTTTATAGTGTTGAAGATTCAATCCAGATTTTATTTTCATATATCGCAAAAGGTGATACCGTTGATTCTTTAGTAAATGTCAGCAAATCAGTTTTTGAAGGATTACAATTTTACCAAAAGAATTTTTATAAAATTATTACAGATTTAAATTTTCGAAAAGAATTCATCAAAAATTATGAAACTGACTGGCCAATTATCTCCACCAAAGACCTTGCGAAAGATAAAAAGACTGCTTTATTAAGTGCGTTCTTTAATAGCGCATGCTGTATAACCGGCACCGGGGCAACCGGTGCGTATATTGGAGCATTAGTGGGTCGGAGCATTCAAAAAGAGACAGGATATATTCCTTGTGGAAGCCAGGAATATAGTTGTATGATTCCTTACGAATACTATTCATACACTTTAAACAAAACGAAATACTATACTGGGGTAGGAATTGGTATTGCAGGTGGAACAATCGCAAGCAAAATGCTTTATTTTAAAAATTGGAAAAAAAATGTTTTATTCAATACTTTAGCCATTGAAAAAGGCAAAGAACTTGACCACCTGGCAACGATTGAGAGGATAAAACAGAAAAGAAATATAATACATAAAAATAAATGAAAAGACAGCGTCCTGGTCAAAACAAGAAATTTTGAGCATGCCCTTTGATGACCGACAAAAAATAACCCAAAGCGGCATTCTAAGACTTTCAATCGTAATAGCAATTGTGATATTTTTGCAAATCATATATATTGTTTTTGAGGGAAAATATGCTGGCCTCGGCTTTCCTATTGATGACCCTTGGATACATATGCAGTTTGCAAAAAATGTAGCAGAAGGCCATGGATTCAGTTATAATGCTAAAGAGCCAGTAGCAGGTTCAACAGCACCGCTCTGGACGTTTTTGCTTGTTCCGGTACACTGGATTACAAAAAATATAACTTTGCGGATTTTAATGACAAAAATTTTAGGAATTTTATTCTTTATAATTGCGTTGATTTTTGTCTATTTTTTATCATTCAGAATTACCTGTAATAATAATGTAGCATTTTTTTCGGCACTCGCTGTAGGCACCACGACACACCTAAACTGGGGTGCAGTATCCGGACTGGAGATCCCACTCTATGTATTGCTCACTATAGTAGTAATCTATTTAAATTACGAAATGTGTCTTCAGAGAAAAACAAAATTAATCTATTTAATCCCAGTGCTTATTGGATTGGCGGTATATGCGAGGCCGGAATGTGCTTTATTATTGATTTTTTATTTCCTTGATAATATTCCGCGTTGGATAACAAAACGAAGGTTATCATTTTTAATCATTGCAACATGCTTATTTGTTGCTACTTTATTGCCTTATTTTATTTTTAATTACTCGCTTTCAGGTTCAATCTTTCCAAATACATTCAGAGCAAAGGCACAACAGAATAGCATATTTGTAGCACTTTCGACAATGAACCTTTTGCATCTTAAATGGCTTTTTTTAAAAATGGCACCTGCCTATTTTGGCCAGAGTATTGCGCATCTTTTCAAAGCAAATCCTCTCTTTGTGTATGGTTTTTTTATGGGTGCTTTTATTATTATTTACAGAAAATTCAAAAGTCCGAACGACCAATCATTGAGTTTAATGCCTGTATTAGTTGCTCTTTTCTATGCGCCACTGATTGGTCTCATATCGCCATTTATCAGTGCTGATTTTCACGGGGGTCGGTATATTGCCAACCAGGTTGCCAGTGGGGCATTAATTGCGGTATGGGGTTTTTACTGGCTTTTTCAAACAATAAAAAATAATTTTCCAAAAGTCGCAATAAAAATAATTATCTTTGTAATAGTTGCTATCGCTTTGTATAACACTATTTTTGCCCAGGTCTTTATGATTAAATTTTCTGCCTCAAATGTTAAAAGCATAAATGAAATACAGGTAAAGACCGGCAAATGGATAAAAGAAAATATTCCTTCAGATGCAATCATTGGGGTAAATGACATAGGTGCAATTAAATATTTTTCTGATAGAAGGATAATTGACCTCTGTGGGCTTGTTGAGCCAAAAATAATTGATTACTTTAAAAAATATAGCGATAATAAATTGGGCGCTTATCTTTATGTTATTGAAAAGAAACCCGATTATCTTGCAATATTCCCGCGCTGGTATCCGCAATTAACTGACACAAACCGATTCCAAGTTCTTTATAAAATAATATATAATAAAAATACTGCGAGCGAATGGGTCTTTATCCCTGAGGTGGAAACTTATATGGGAATAGTTTTAAAATCATTAACTTTTAAACCAATTCCTTCAGAAAAATGGATTTTGAAAACTAAATTTTAATCTAAAACAACAACCTGAAATCCTTTTCAAAAAAATATGTAAAAATTCTAAGAGAAAGGGGAGAGGGCTTTAAATTTTAATAAATAATTTAAATAAAATAATTATCACCAGGGCTGGCAGGAAATTCCCCACTTTAATATCTTTCAACCCAAGGAGCCTTATCCCAATGGCAAATACGAGGATACCCCCGATTCCTGTAAAATCATTCAAAAAGTATGGTGTGCCAAGAAAATTAATCTGGGAAGCAAGAATAGTTATTGAACCTTGAAATAGTAAAACAACGACCGCAGAGAACAAAACACCTATACCCAGAGTAGAGCTTAGGATAATCGCAGAGATACCATCCATTATTGATTTTGTTATTAAAAGTTCAGGTTTATGCAAAAGGCCATCCTGGATACAACCAAGAACCGTCATCGGACCGATTGAAAATAATATGCTCGCCGTAACAAATCCTTGCGCAAAAGTCTTTGATTCTGAAAAACCCTTGATTTTCTTAAATTTTTCGCCAATTTGTTCAATAAAAAGTTCAATATTTAACAATTCCCCAATAACACCGCCAATGATAAGGCTGATGATGATCGCTACAGGTTTTTCCATTTGAATTCCCATCTTAATACCCAAAACGCAGGTAAAAATACCGAGTCCGGTTAAAATGATATTCTTAATGTTTTCAGGTATACCTTTTTTTACGAACAGCCCGATAGTGCTGCCTAAAATGACGAGAATAGTATTTGTTATCGTTCCCAGCATTCAAAATTATACATATTTAATTACAAAAATCAATCATAAACATTAACGGATTATCAAAGTTCAAGTAGAGCGATTGGACGGGACTAAAACCAAATTTTTCTGTGATTTAAATCATAATACCGATTTTGAACCGGGGGAGAGTATAGAAAAAAGTATATCCTATAATTATCTAATCCTCAATTCTTAAGTTTACATAATATATATTATCAGACATAAATGATTTGATTTACTGGGGAGATATAGCGATAAATTTAGATGGCTAATATTGACTTTTTCGTTAAAATTGCTATAATAGAGGCGTGATTGAAAAAATCAAAATCTCAACAAAAAATAGAAATGAACTTGTTGATATAACCGGCGAAGTTAAAAAGATTATTGAGAAGAATAAAATTAAAGATGGAGTAATCCATATTTTTTGTCCGCATACAACTGCAGCAATTACTATAAATGAAAATTATGACCCATCAGTCCAGGAAGATATAACAAATGCACTTGAAAAACTCATCCCCTACCGAGGGAACTATTCCCATACAGAAGGTAATGCCGATGCCCATATTAAGGCAGCGATAATTGGTTCATCACGAACACTCTTCATTGAAAATGGTAAACTTGCCTTCGGCACCTGGCAGGGAATTTTCTTCTGCGAATTTGACGGACCAAGAACAAGGGAAATATGGGTAAAGATAATAGTAAATGCCTAAATACCTAAATTGCCTAAATGCCTAAAAAGATAGAAAAAAAATACAGCATAAGTGATACGCTCAAAGAACGGACTTATAAGTTTGCACTTAAGATCTTAGAACTTGCCTCAATGCTGCCAGATACTGAAGAAGGTAAGGTAATAAAACGACAATTATGCAAGTCTGGAACTTCGGTGGGTTCTAATCTTGAAGAGGCTGACGGTTCTTTGACCTTAAATGATTTTGTATATAGAGTTGATATTGCTTTTAAAGAAGGTAAGGAAACGCGGTACTGGTTAAGGTTAATAATTGATAGAAGATTATTAAAAAGGGAAGTTGTAAACCCACATCTCAATGAATGTGTAGAATTAATAAAAATTCTATCAACCATAATCTACAAATGTCTTCAATAATCTTCAGGCATTCAGGTATTTTGGGCTTCTTGCTTTTGGTATTTAGGTATTTTGGACTTTTAGGCATTTGATAATAAGGGAGGTATAATGCATAAAAAACTCTTCATTCCCGGGCCGACTGAGGTCAGGGATGATATATTGCAGGCACAGGCAAAGCCGATGATCGGTCATCGGTCAAAGGACTTCAGTGCCTTATATGAAGGCATTGTGAATAAGATAAAAAAGGCACTCAATACCCAGAATCATGTGATTGTATTTACTTCTTCAGGAACCGGTATAATGGAAGGGGCAATCAGAAATTGCGTTTATAAAGATGTTCTCTGTTGCGTCAATGGAGCCTTCAGTGATAGATGGTTCAAGATTGCCAAGGCATGCGGTAAAAATGCGGATGAGATCCGCGTTGATTGGGGTAAGGCAATCAAACCGGAAATGATCGAAGACAAACTAAAAAAGAAAAAATACGATGCAGTTACATTGGTCCATAATGAATCATCAACAGGTGTGCGTGCACCAATTGAAGAGATTGCCGAAGTGATGAAAAAATATCCTGATACCTTTTTCCTTGTTGATACCGTGAGTTCATTGATGGGTGATAAGATTGAGATTGATAAACTTGGCATAGATGTTTGTTTGACCAGCAGTCAGAAATGCTTTGCCCTCCCCCCTGGTCTTGCAGTCTGCACCGTAACCCAGCGTGCCCTTGAGAGAACAAGAACAATCACTGACCGTGGATATTATTTTGATTTTGATGCAATGTTAAAAAGATATGAAAAAGACCGCCAGACACCGACGACACCTGCGGTAACGCTTATGTATGCTATGGATAAACAGATGGATAAAATTCTTGCTGAAGGTATGGAGAATCGCTATAAAAGGCATCTGGAAATGGCAAAATATGTTAGAGATTGGGCTAAGAAGCATTTTGCACTCTTCCCGGAACCCGGTTATGAATCAGTTACCCTTACCTGTGTTGATAATACAAGAAAAATTACCGTTGCCGACTTGAATTCCGAACTCGGTAAGAGAGGATTCCAGATTTCCAACGGTTATGGTGATTTGAAGGAAAAGACCTTCAGAATTGCCCATATGGGTGATTTGACACTTGATGAGATAAAGGAACTGCTAACGAACATAAACGATATCCTTAAACTATAAAAGGCTAAAGAGGGCGATAAAAGGCTAAAAATGGCGAGAGGGCAGTCTGACTGCCCTCTTATGCCTCATATTGCCATGATTCTCTTCAATTGCCTTTAATATTAAAATTGCCTTGATTTGCCCTTAAATGCCTTGTAGTTCAAAAGATTGTTGAAATGGCTTTTTCTGATTTACCTTTTATCGGTCGACAGGATATTTTAGGATTATACAAAGAGAAATTAGCACGGTCAATTGATAACGAAGGTAATATATTGGTTATTGCTGGACAACCCGGGATTGGCAAGACACGTGTATTAAAAGAATTTCTTAGCATAACGGATAAAAATACCTTTTTTACCTGTTATTCAAAGATTGAAAATTCACAAAATTTGTATGAATTCTTTGCCTGTATCCTTAACACTTTTTTAAACCGCCTTCGTATTGGAACATCAATTCCTCTTGTAGTCAATGAAAATCTTTACACATTATATGTAAGAAAATTTCCGATATTAAAATCTGTCTTCCCCTATGAGCCAAAAAAGATTTCCGAGCTAAATTTAACCCCAGAGATTGTTATTCAGTTTTTCCAGAATCTCACGCGTTTATACCCCACTGTCTTGGTATTTGACGATTTACATAATGCAAATAAAGAAATAAAAGATTGTATAAATCTTTTAAGTAAGAATATCTTTTCTATGCCGGTTTTATTAGTTTTAGGAACAAGGCTTGATGATGCAACCCAGCGGTGGATAGATTCTTTGAAATCAACCTCTCCCCTATTTCAAATTAATCTTGAACAATTTTCCAGTGATGAAATTTATGAATTGAACAGATTGATGTTTAAGCGGGAACTACCAAATAAATTATTTGACTGGATTTATAACAAAACCAGAGGAAATCCTTTATTTACAAAGGAATTTTTATTATTTTTGATGAGTAAGGGCATTATATTTTTTGACGCTGAAAAACAACGTTGATCTACAACTCCCAATTATACAGAAATAAATCTTCCCGATACGCTATTCAATATTATAAAGGAACAATTTGAAATTCTATCCCTAAATGAACAACGATTTATCAAATCTGCTTCTTTAATTTCTCAAGAATCATTTAATACTGATATGTTAAATTGCAAAATATCAGCAGGAGAAATTGATAATATTTTAAGTAACCGAATAATTATTAAACAGAATGATAAATATGCCTTTATCCATCCTTTGATTAAAGAAACAATCTATAATTTTATACCACAGAAAGAAAGAAAATCGTTGCACAATAAATTAGGTCAGTTTTTATTAAAAAAAGGGCTGAAAGAAGAAGCATTACACCAGTTTACTTCTGCGGGACATAAATCTCCTAAATTATTAGGGCTTACAATTGATTTAATTAAAGATTTTGAAGAAAAAAAAGAATCGCCAAAGGTACTCTTATATAAAGAAAAGGCGCTAAATTTGATTTCGGCAAACAGACATCTCCTCACAGCAAAACTTTTGCCCCTTTTTATTGACTCAGCCAACTCTCTACGACGGGCGGGTAGATATTCTGACGCTTTGAATTATTATCATATCGCGTTAAAATTTATGAGAAAAAAATTGACTATAAAAAAAATAAATAATCTAATGATATTTCTATATAAAGATATGACCCTCGCTCAATTACGCACAGGTAATAATGAAGAAGTTCTCAAAATAGTAGAAGATGCACACAGATTTATTAAATCAAAAAGACTGAAACCTGACCCGCGCACCATTCTTACACTCCAAACCAACCGTGCTTTTGCCTATGCTAATTTAGGTAATTTTAAAATGGCGCTTGAACATGCCGAAAAACTTAAACAAAAGTACGAAAGAATTGCTGATTTATACCAGAAATTCCGTCTAAACTATTGTTTTGCTACTATATATCACCGAATGGGAGATTGGAATAGAGCAATACCCTGGGCAGAAAGAGCCCTTGAATTGGCAAGAGAAATAAAAGATGAAAGATATATTGCGGCAACCTGCGGAAATCTTGGTATTGCCAATATGTTCACCCTGAATTTTAAAAAGGCTGAAGAACTATTTCAAATCCATCAGGATTCAAGTATCAAAAATGGCTGGATAAGAGAGCAATTTATGTCATATTTAAATTTTGGCAATTTATATTTCTTCCAGGGTTATTTAAAAAGGGCTGAAGAAGAATTTGATAGGGCATTAAAACTCGCCGAAAGGTTAAACCTGAAAACTGACCTATTCTGGATATACCATAGTTATACATATTTTTCGATTGTAAACAATGATTATAAAACTGCCCAAGATTTTTTAAAAAAACTCTTAGATATCATTTCAAAACTAAATGAAAATCCTTTCAAAAAACTCTATCATTTATGTGAAGGATATGTTTTTGCCATTAGTAAAAAACCTGTTGATTTGAAAAGAGTGACATCCATTCTTCAGAAAATTGATGATAAAATTGAAGAAAATGAAGAATATTTGATATTAAAAGGGTTTACTAAAGTCCCCGGAGAAAAGGCATTTGTTGATATTGAATGTGGAATTGAAAAGATTTTGCAAAAGAAGGATTATGTGAAGTTGATGCAATTATTGATTATAATCCACAATGTCCTTTCTGGATACCGAGAATTGAAAAAAGAATCAACATTTTACAAAGACAAGGCAATTGAATGTGCAAGGAATTACGGTATGCAGGGATGGCGTGATATTCTGAGTCCGGATAAAACAAAATCTAAAATTAGTCCGCTCAAAATAAAAACATTCGGCAGACTATCAATTGAATTACCTGACAAAAGAGTCGTTGAAGAAAAAGAATGGCAATGGGCAAAACCGCGCCAATTATTTACACTTTTATTGAATGGGTATTTGAGAAAAAAGGAAATGACCCGCGATGAGATTGGAGCCTTGCTCTGGCCCGACCTTTCAAGCGATAAACTTACCAACAATTTCCATGTGTGTTTAAATCAATTAAAAAGCGTGATTGGAAAAGATTATGTAGAATTCAGGGAGAGAGTATACCAGCTGACAAGGGTGCAGGTTGATGCAGAAAAATTCAACATTAAAATCTCTGAGGCAGAAAAGTCATTAAATGAAGGTAAGGTTCATAGTGCCGAGCGTGATCTTCTGGAAGCAATTGACCTTTATAAAGGGAAATTTCTTGAAGGATTTTACGATGACTGGATTCTTCAAATGAGAGATTATTACTCCGAGAGATTCCGTCTGGCAGTATTAGCACTTGGAGATATTTACCTGAAAAAGGCACAAACTGATTCGGCAATTGAACTTACCGCAAGATTGCTTATCAATGACCCTCTTGATGAGGAAGCACATAGATTTCTTATGCACTGCTACATGCAGGCAGGTGAAAAGGCAAAGACAATTGCCCAGTATAGAAGATGCGAAAGCATTTTCAAAAAAGAACTCGGTTGCGAACCATCTGAAAAGACAAAGGATTTGTATAGAAGTTTGTTATAATCTTTTCATTAAATAAAATGATGGCATATTTTTCCTTGAGTGGCTCCTGCATTTCAACATTTCAAAATTTTGAAATTTTGAAATCTACTCTCCACCATTCCATTATTCCATAATTATGGAATTCTGGAACAATAGAATAATATCAAAGGGGGATAATAATGCAGTATAGCGTCATCCTTTCATAATTTGATACTTTAACAATTGTCAAATTGACAAGGCAAAGAAGTGTATAATGTATACAAAGAACCTTAAGAGATCATTCTGTATTCGTCACCTTCTTCTCGACTTCCAATTCATGCCATCGTACCACACCTATTTTTGCAAAGATGTTTGGGTTATTTAACCAGTAGAAATTTCAACCGGAAGGTTTTCAATTTGCAGATTAACAATACAATTATTGATATTACCTTAGTACATATTAATCTATAATAATGACAATAAAAGAAGCAATGTGTCTTGACAATAGCCCCTTATTAATTATTATCATATATGAGTGATTCCTTTGAAGGTCAAAATCTTTGTCCACCACGCCGGTTGATAATTGTTTCAAACCGACTGCCGGTTACGATTACTCAAAAAAATGGTGAATTTAGATTTAAACAAAGCGTCGGGGGGCTTGTCTCTGGAATCAGTACCTATCTTGATTCCTTAAAGGGTACAACACCTCTTGAGGGTAAATATGTCTGGATTGGTTGGCCCGGCATCAGTATTGAAAATCACGAACAACAAAAAAAATTGACTTTATTATTATCTTCAAAATACAATGCCTTTCCGGTTTACATAAATGAAGAGACAATGGACCAGTTTTATCATGGTTTTTGCAATAAATTGATCTGGCCTCTGTTTCACTATTTCCCAAGCTATGCAACTTACGATGAAAAATTCTGGGATTATTACAAAAAGGTTAATCAGATTTTTGCGGATTATGTTTTAAAAATTGTCCAACCCAACGATATAATATGGATTCACGATTATCATCTAATGTTATTGCCTGGTTTAATAAGGGAAAAATTAATAAATGCTGCAATTGGTTTTTTTTTACATATTCCATTTCCATCTTTTGAACTTTTTAGACTTTTACCAGAAAAGTGGCGTCGGGAAATTTTACTTGGACTTTTGGGCTCAGACTTAATAGGCTTTCACACCAATGATTATGCCCAGTATTTTTTAAGATGTGTATTGAGAATCTTAGGTATTGAAAATAGTATGGGCGAGATTATTTCTGGCGAGAGAATAATAAAGATTGATACATTCCCGATGGGTATAGATTTCAAAAAATTTTATGATGCGGTGAGCAATAAAAAGGTCGAGAAGGAAAGAACCAAATTCTTAAATGTGCTGGGCACACACAAAATAATCCTTTCTATTGACCGGTTAGATTATACAAAAGGCATTCTGAATCGCCTGATTGCTTATAAAATCTTTCTGCAGAATTATCCACATTGGCGTAAAAAGGTAATTCTGGTCTTGGTGGTCGTTCCTTCAAGAATCGGGGTTGAGCATTATCAGCGAATAAAGAAACGGATTAATGAATTGGTTGGCGAGATTAATGGTGAATTTGGGACATTGGATTGGACACCTATTATCTATCAGTATAGATTTATGCCTTTTTATCCGCTTGTCGCATTATACAGTATAAGCGATATTGCAATGGTTACGCCATTGCGCGACGGAATGAATTTAATTGCCAAAGAGTATCTTGCCTGCCGTCAGGACAAGACCGGTGTCTTGATATTAAGTGAAACCGCCGGTGCCGCGGAGGAGTTGCGTGAGGCCGCTATTATAAATCCCAATAATCCCGATGAACTTGCGGCCGTGATAAAGAATGCCCTGGAGATGGATATAGAAGAGCAGAAACAGCGGAACTCCATTATGCAGAATCGGCTACTTCGTTATAATGTCAAAAGATGGGCTGAAGAATTTTTAATGGGATTAAATAAGGTGAAGGAAATCCAGCAGAAATATGCAACCTATTACTTAACAACCACAGTAAAAGAAAAATTGAAGAACGATTTCAAAAATAGTTTAAGCCGGTTAATCTTCCTTGATTACGATGGAACATTGGTGCCGTTTGCATCAAGACCGGAGATGGTATTGCCCACGAAGAGAATTCTTGAGATTTTGGGCAGTCTCTCAGTTATTCCAGAGGTAGAATTAATTTTAATCAGCGGTAGAGACCGAAAGACCATTCAGGATTGGTTTGGCTCACTAAAATTGAATCTTGTTGCTGAACACGGCATCTGGTTAAAGGAAAAAGATAAAGACTGGGAATTACTCAAGCCGCTAACAAACAGATGGATCCAGGAAATACGCCAGGTAATGGAATTATATGTTGACCGCCTGCCTGGTTCTTTTATTGAAGAAAAAGAATATTCCATTGTCTGGCACTATCGGAATGCAAATCGGGAAAGGGCAGAAAGGGTTGCCAAAGAACTCGTTGATAATTTACTCTATTTAACCGCAAATCTTGATCTGCAGATTTTACAGGGCAGTAAAGTTGTGGAGGTTAGAAATTCAGGGGTCAATAAAGGAGCAGCCGCCCTGCGCTGGTTTTCAAGAAATAATTTTGATTTTATAATGGCAATTGGCGATGACTGGACTGATGAAGACCTTTTTAAACTCCTCCTTGATTATAACTCCTATACCATTAAAGTAGGAACACCACAATCCTTTGCCAAATACTACGTGCGAAGTCATTTAGATGTACTTGCACTCCTTGAGGAGATAATTAAATAGTATTATGCCTGCCCCGTTCTATTTCAAAACTGGCTTGCGCCTTATTCAGCTTTTAGGAATCAAGGCAAAAAATCTTCCAGAACTATTAAATGGGATAAAAACCGTGCCACTCTCTTCTATATATTACCACACGCACCGGCTTTTATATCAACAACTTGCACTATATCCTGAACCACCCAATGATTTTGCCTACTGGGTTAATACGAGTCTGAACATAAAAGAACTTGGCGAGAAAATGGCAAGTGTTAATATTGCCCGGTTTACAAATCTTCAAGAATTAAAAGAACAATTCATAAATATTTTGACTGACTTCATAGAAAATAAAAATCCAAAGACAATCGCACCGGAGGGTCAAGAGTTCCACTTTATGAAGTGCCAAACATTCATATTGATTACGCCGTTTGTGGCAAATAATATAATGGAATTTTTGGATGCATTAAAAAGTGTGAGTATAAATTCGTTATACTTTCACTTAATTGAATCAAGACTTCGTCTCAAAAATGGGGTCAATGATTTTTCCTGCTGGTTAAGGGATATTGGAGAAGAAAAGGCAGCGATTGAAATTGAACGATTGGACCCATATACAATAACCCTTGAGGGTCTGCGTAAAAGACTAATTTTTATAATTAAAAAGTATGCCGGCCATTAAAGATTACATACCAATCGTTGGGCAGGGAATTATTGATGAATTGTATCTCCTGGCAATCAGATGCAAAGACAAAACAATCCAAAATATTAATTCAACATCGGTGGGTGGTGGTGTGGCAGAAATCCTTTTAAGAATGATTCCGCTTTTAAGGGAACTTGGATTGGATGTGCGCTGGGATGTGATAAAGGGTGATGAAAAATTCTTTACCATCACCAAGAAAATGCACAATGCACTGCATGGTGTTGATGTAGAAATAACTAAAACCGATATTGAATATTTTCTTTCAATTAATGAGATGAATGCCCGGGAAATAAATTTCTATGGTGATATAGTTTTTATCCACGACCCTCAGCCAATTGCAATAGTGAACAAAAAAAGAGAAATTGGCAAAAAATGGCTCTGGCGGTGTCATATTGACTTTACTGAACCAAAAGAGAATATTATAAATTTTCTGGAGTCGTATATCAACCAGTATGATAAGGCAGTATTTTCCGCACCATCATTTGCCCGAAAATTAATAATTCCTCAGATTTTGATATCCCCTTCCATTGACCCATTGAGTGATAAGAACAAAGAATTAGATTTTGAGATTGTTTCAATTGTCCTTGAGCGTTTTCAGATTGATAAAAATCGACCGATCGTAACCCAGATTTCCCGTTTTGATTATCTAAAAGACCCGATTGGTGTGATTGAGGTTTATAAAAAAGTGAAACGGTATGTTGATTGCCAGCTTGTGCTTGCAGGCGGTGGTGCCACAGACGACCCGGAAGGGATGAATGTTCTTCAGAAGGTAAGGGAAGCCGCGGCCAATGACCCCGACATCCATATTTTGTTCTTACCACCAGCAAGTGATATTGAAATAAATGCATTGCAAAGGGCGTCATCGGTTATACTACAAAAATCTCTAAAAGAAGGTTTTGGATTAACTGTTGCCGAGGCACTATGGAAAGGAAAACCAGTTATTGCCTCGGCAGTGGGTGGGATTCCATTACAGATAACCCACAAATATTCAGGGATTCTTACTTATTCTATTGATGGTACTGCCTATTATTTAAAACAACTTTTAAATGAACCTGAATATGCAAAAAAACTCGGTGAAAATGGTAGGAACAATATAAAAAATAACTTTCTTATCACCCGGCATATCCGCGATTATTTGCTGCTCTTTCTCTCGTTATATTACGACGAAGACCTTGTTTATCTATAATACTCATCGCAATCAATGCTGTCAAAAATAATATGGTAAAATATGATGGTAAAAAAGAAGAGCGTACAACCACAGGGGTAGTCCCTACGAGGATAATAGGAAGGATACCACTTGCAGTGTTTGTCGTGACTGATACCCTGCCTCCTGATTTTCTGATAACCCAATACCCTTTTAATGTAGTGCCCTGATATACTTGCTGAAACATCGGCGTTGGAAATCCTCTACCGCTTGATTTTGAAACTCGTTATTCAGAAAAAGACTCCATCCTTGAAGCGGAATTTGCCCTCTCTTTTAATATCTTCAGCTATATTGCGGGTAAAGAGATGGTTATCGGTAAGAACGAAGATTCTGATAAGGTACGTGGGTGGAGAAATATTTGGGGTAAAAGATCAAGGAAGGAAGGATTTTTGAATGTTTATGAGCCAGTTTTGACATTTAACCAGTTTTCATTCCACTTCGTAAGTGGGGAAAGTTTATGGTTAAATTGACAAATCGAAGAAGTGTATCACTTTCTCATTTGGTCTATTGACCAAATGCGGAAATGACAATATGTACAAAGAGTCTTAAAGAATTCATTCCTTTATTCGTCGCCCTTCTTCTCGACTTCCAATCCATTTCCTTGTACCACACCCCTCTTTTTGCAAAGATGTTTGGGTTATTTAACCAGCAGAAGTTTCAACCGGCAGATTTTCAATTTGCAGATTAACAATATCCGAAAGATTAAAACGTTTGGTGACATCTAAGATTTCTATTCCTATGAGGCGGTTATCTTCATCAAAATCGACTAAAATTCCCTCTTCAATCTCTTTGGTTTTTTTAACGGGTCTCTCTTGCATATATATGTAAAGCGCATCAGCCTGTTTATCAAATTCTATTTTCATTTTTCCTCCTACTTATTTTTATCAACTGCACTGATAATAACAATCCTACTTTTTTCTTCAATATAAGTGACCTTTAAAAATTTTAAACCTATTTTCTTGTAGACATTTTTTCTTCCATAAATGGTATCTTCAACTTTTTATGGCGATTGTACGGTTTCAATAATCTCTTCCGGATTTAAATTTCTCCATTTCATTCTTCGTCGTGCGTGGCGGCTAAAAACTATTTCCATAATTCATTTTACTTAACAATTCTTAAAAGTCAATAACGTCTTAGTACATATCCATCTTTATCTATGAGTAGATTTAGCCCAAACCTACCATTTATCATTGTCCAAATTTCTGAACATTTCAAAATTTTGAAATCTTGAAATCTACTCTCCACCATTCCATTATTGAGAAAAATGTAGCGGTGCGATTTATCGCACAATATTTTGGTTCTTTTTTTATTATGTCGGATAAATCCGACCGCTACAAATTGGAAAAAACTTACCAATTACTATTCTGGAATTGTAGAACAATATCAAGGGTTGGCTACCGACCACTGACTACTTCTGCTACTCTAATTGTCAATATAAAATTTTAAGATTCGACCCCACTGCCCTCGTTTTTCTCCTATATTTTTTCTCTAATATCTAAAGACTAACAACCGTCGTATCATATTAGTTTTAATATTACTTTTTTATCCAATAGTTTAAGTTCGTTCTTGTCCTCTATAAATCTCTCCACATCCTTTTTTACTTTTATAAAATCAATGGCAGCCAGCCTTTCCTTTAAAAAGTCATTAAAATTTTCCGTATTTAAATTTATTCTTTTATGCTCGGTCTGTTCTATAGCATTGTTTAGAAGTTCAAAATTGGGAACGGTTTTCCCCCCGAGATACCACAGAAGGTCATAAAAGTCTCTCCCTTTAATGTATTTTCTAAAAAAGCAGGCATGGATTTTTGTCGCATAAAGAGAAGGAATATCAAAATGTACTACAGTAAAAACAAAATGTTTACTTACCAACGAAAGTTCTGTATGCCAACCCCTGGGTGGATTAGAATCCACTTCAATCTTGATAAAGAGTTTTTGATGCCTCTCCTTAGATAAGCCCAAAAGATAAAGGATATCTTTGAATTTTAACATCGCTGATTGAACTGTTCCTTCTATATTTTTCTTGATATCTAAAGAAAAACCCGCGCTTTTCAGGTCATAAACAATCCTTTCTAAAAGAACATCAAATTTATAACCCTTTTTATTAATAAGGGAAAAATCAAGATCTTCGGAGAACCTTCGCAAATTATATAGAAATCTCAGGGCTGTCCCGCCAACAAAGGCAAGGTTCTTAAAGTAGTCGCGGTCATAGAGAATCTTCAATATAAATAATTGCAAAAACTCTCTGGTTAAATGAGTCCTTCTCTCAAGTGTTGGAACATTTGAAATGCTTTCTTTAATCAAATCCAGCATAAAATTATTTCTCCTCTTTTATAAAATCCAACAGATTCTTCGCCACATCAAAAATCTCTTTGCTTTGAAACCTTTCTGCAAAATCCATAAGCCTTTTCTTTCTTAAGATATTTAAATTTTGAAATCTATACGAAAGGCTAAAGACATCCGTTTCTTTGTCCTTAAAATCTTTTAAATTTAGATAGATAAAATCAAGGATTGCCTTTTCCGGCTCGGCAATAAGAACAGGGAATCCATTTTCATCTTTTATCTCCTTAAAGCCAAAGAATAGATTAGTTTTCAGGTGCTGATAAATAAAAGTGCCAAAGATATTGGTAAATTTAGCGGTCTTTTTAGTA
>JBDRVV010000034.1:0-673 GCA_039802005.1 candidate division WOR-3 bacterium | reverse complement strand
ATAGATGTGACATCTATAACCTTTTCAGGGATTAAGTCATAAAATCCAAAGGCATAGGTTGTGCTCACATAAGAAGGTGAATATAGGGCATTGGCAAGGAAAATTCTTGATGGCTCAATTTTTCTATCATTCTCATTCAAAATATAAAGCCCTCTTTTAAGTTTAATAACCAACCCCTTCTTCTGCCATCCCCTTAACTGAACTTTAAGGGTTTGTGTTTTCCTATCAATATTGAAAATATGAGTTAGTGAAATGATAGGAAAATTCCTAACTGCATTTTTAAATTCTAAATATTTCATTTCCGTAAGTTATAAAAATTTATTATTTATAGAAATAGTATAAACAAAAAATCAAAATTGTCAAGCATCCGAATACTCACTTCCACTTACGAAGTGGAAGTGGCGGTTAAAAATAACCCCTGATAATGCACGAAATCTCAAGAGTTTTTCATTCCACTTCGTAAATGTAAGAATTTTTTCTGATTGAATTTTATGGTGTGGATGGACTAAATGTAAAATGTTAAGATGCGATCCTGTTGTTCCCCAAATAGGGAGAAAGTGTTTTTTAAAATTTTTAATGTAGAAAGTAGAGATCTGACCCCCATGCTTCCGCCATGCTTAAGGTTAACTCCATCTTTCCTCCTTGCGGTCACAAAATAACCATCTATCTTTAA
>JBDRVV010000033.1 GCA_039802005.1 candidate division WOR-3 bacterium | reverse complement strand
CAACAACAAAATTTTTTATTGCGGAACCAACGATAGAAGAAATAAAAATGGCATTGAGAAATGAAAAAGAAAGGAAAACACAATTACTATGATAAATTCTAAATCCGAAATTCTAAATTCCAAACAAATTCCAAATCACAAATCCCAATGTCACAAACAATATTTGGAATTTGGGACATTGGAAATTAGATATTGTTTAGGATTTAGTACTTGGAATTTCGGATTTAACTCAATAAGTAGGATTTGATGCAGGATTTATCTCTTCATATCTTGGATATAGTTGAAAACTCAATAGATGCAGGGGCAACAAAGATTGAAATTATGATTGATGAAAATCTTAAAAAAAATCTTTTAAAGATAATGATAAAAGACAATGGTAAAGGAATGGATAAAAAGACCCTAAAAAAAGTCCTTGACCCGTTTTATACAACAAAGACTGTTAGACGGGTGGGTTTGGGTCTATCCCTTTTTGCCCAATCTGTGCGAGAAGCTGAAGGTAACATTAAAATAAAATCAAAGAAAGGAAAAGGCACAGTCGTAAATGCGGTGTTGACATATAATCACATTGATAGAAAACCTCTGGGCAATATGTGTGATACGATTATGGCACTGATTGGAACCAGAGGAAATGAGATAGACTTTGTCTATGAACATTGCAAAGATAATAAATGTTTTAGGCTTGATACAAAAGAGATAAAGGATGTGCTGAATGGAATTCCGATAAATAATCCAGAGGTAATAAAATTTTTGCGCGAAAAAATAAAAAAAGAAATCAGCAGGATAAAGGCAGGATGAGTAGATTTTATTATTTTCGTAAGGCAAGGCTTTTTTCAAGAACCGATGGTTCTTTCAGAACCAGAGGTTAGCCTTGCAGAAAGGAATGAAAATGAAAGGAGTAAACAATGAAAAAACTTAAAATCGGTGACCTTGAAAAAATAAGGGAAAAAGTTGCTAAAACAAGGGTTTTAAGGGAAGGTAAGGCGAGGGCGAGGGTTACGGTTCATATGGGAACCTGCGGTATCGCAGCAGGCGCACGCGATATACTTACAACTTTAATGGAAGAAATAGAAAAGAAAAAAGTAAAGGATGTAATTGTTACAACCTCTGGTTGTGCTGGATTATGCAGTAGAGAACCGATGGCAACGGTTGAACTTATTGATAAACCACCAGTTAAGTATGTTGACCTTACACCGGAAAAAATTAAAAAAATATTCGCTGAACATATAATGAAGGGCAATGTTGTTACGGAATACGCCCTTGCGGTAGGAAGTGAAACAACACATTAAAAATGCCTAAATACCTAAATTACCTAAATGCCTACTCTTTTCAACTTACTAGGTTTTTATTGGTTATATGGTGATGGGATAACAACGATAAACAAAATGGGCTACGATGTCCTGTAACGATTAACTTATGATCCTTTACTTTAGGTATTTAGGTATTTTGGACATTTAGTTATTTTCTTAAGGAAGGAGGTTTTCTTGAAAACCTATAGAATGCATCTTCTGGTCTGTGCGGGAACCGGTTGTGTAGCAGGGGGCTCTTATGAGATCAAAGAGGCGCTCATAAAAGAGATAAATAAAAGGAAATTGCAAGATGAAATTGCGGTAATTTCTACGGGATGTAATGGATTCTGTGAGCGCGGTCCAATTGTCGTTGTCCAACCGGATGGAATATTCTATCAAAGACTGAAGAAAGAAGATATTCCTTACTTGGTGGAAGAACATCTGATAAAAGGCAGACCGGCAAAGAAACTTCTGTACACACCGCCAGCAGAAGCAATACCAATCCCAAAGATGAGTGATATTGGATTTTTCAAACTTCAGAGATTGATTGTCCTGCGCAACCGCGGCCGTATAGACCCGGAAAATATAGACGAATATATTGCATTTGACGGATATAAGGCACTTGAAAAAGCACTTACCAAGATGACTCCTGAAGAAATTATTAAAGAAATTAAGGAATCAGGACTCCGCGGGCGCGGTGGTGCTGGATTTCCTACAGGCTTAAAATGGGAAAGGTGCAGACAGCAACCAGGCGATGAGAAATATATCATCTGTAACGGTGATGAAGGAGACCCTGGTGCATTTATGGACCGCAGTGTCCTTGAGGCTGACCCGCATGCCGTGATTGAAGGAATGATTATTGGTGCCCGGGCGATTGGAGCAAAAAGGGGATTTGTATATGTCCGCACCGAATACCCACTCGCCTTAAAACGTATTAAATTGGCAATTGAACAAGCCCAAAAATATGGTTTATTAGGTGAAAATATTCTTGGTACCGGGTTTAATTTTGATATTGAAGTATGCCGGGGTGCGGGTGCATTTGTATCTGGCGAAGAGACATCTCTTATTGCCGCTATTGAAGGAAGAATCGGAGTTCCAAGACAACGTCCACCCTATCCAGTACAAAAAGGACTCTGGAGAAAACCGACCGTAATAAATAATGTAGAGACCTGGGCAAATGTGCCACAAATAATAGAAAAGGGTGCAAAATGGTTTGCTGAGATTGGAACTGAAACAAGCAAAGGAACAAAGATATTCTCTCTCGTGGGTAAAATCAACAACACTGGACTTGTAGAAGTTCCGATGGGCATAAAATTAAAAGACATAATCTACGAAATCGGCGGCGGAATTCCTAAGAACAAAAAATTCAAGGCCGTCCAGACCGGTGGTCCTTCAGGTGGGTGTATTCCTGAAAAACTTCTTGATTTGCCAATAGATTACGAAAGCCTTAAGAAAGCCGGCTCAATGATGGGTTCTGGCGGAATGATTGTAATGGATGAAGATACCTGTATGGTTGATGTGGCAAAGTATTTTATGAACTTTCTGAGGGATGAATCCTGCGGTAAGTGTCTTTCCTGTCGCGAAGGGACACAACGAATGTGGGAAATCCTCGGGAAAATCACCGATGGTGAAGGAACGATGGAAGACCTTGAGGTGCTTGAAGAACTCGCATACGCAGTTAAAGATGCCTCAATGTGTGGTCTCGGTCAGACTGCAGCGAATCCGGTTTTATCCACATTGAGATATTTTAAAGATGAATACATTGCACATATTAAATATAAAAGATGCCCGGCAGTAGTATGCAAAAACATTATTTCTTCTCCCTGTCAACATGTCTGTCCTATTGGAACCGAAGTCCCAACCTATGTAGGATACATCGCCCGCGGCGAATTTGAGAAGGCTTACGAAATAATATTAAAAGATAATCCATTATTAAGTGTCTGCGGTAGGGTGTGTAACCATCCCTGTGAGGCAAAATGCCGTGCTGGTCAGGGTGGTGAGCCTATTGCGATCAGGGCATTAAAAAGATTTGCAGCGGAATATGGCAATGGTAAAAAGCCGACAAAAAGATCAAAACCGAGCGGAGAAAAAATTGCAATTATTGGTTCCGGTCCTTCTGGTTTGATGGCGGGCTATCATCTTGCCCAAAAGGGTTACTCTCCAACAATCTTTGAATCACTACCAGTGATTGGGGGCATGCTTGCAGTCGGTATTCCCGAATATAGATTGCCCAGAAATGTCCTGCAGAATGATATCCAACGTATCATTGACGCTGGTGTTGAAATAAAGACAAATAAAAAATTAGGCAGGGACTTCACAATTGATGATTTACTTAAAGAAGGTTACAAAGCGGTATACATCGCAATTGGCGCGCACAAAAGTGTAAAATTAGCAATACCGAATGAAGAAACCGAAGGTGTAATACCCGCTATGGAATTTTTGACTGATGTCCATCTTAAGAAAAAGGTGAAGATTGGTAAAAATGTGGCAGTCGTAGGTGGTGGAAATTCCGCTGTGGATGCAGCAAGGGTTGCTAATAGACTACCTGGAGTAGAAAAAGTTACGATTCTCTACAGAAGAACTCGTGCAGAAATGCCGGCATATCCGGAAGAAATAGAAAGCGCAATTGAAGAAGGCATTGATATACATTATCTTACTGCACCTGTAAGAGTAATAAAGAAAGACAACAAGGTTGTCGGTCTGGAGTGTATAAGAATGAAATTGGGAGAAGTTGATGAATCTGGCAGACGAAGACCAGTACCTATAAAGGGTAGTGAATTCACGATTGATATTGATACATTAATTCCGGCAATAAGCGAACAGCCTGATATTTCCTGCCTCGGTACCGAACATAAATTCAATACAACGGGTTGGAATACATTTGAAGTTGTTCCAGAAACACTTGCGACAAATATTCCCGGTGTTTTTGCCGGCGGCGACGCAATCAGAGGTCCAAGCTCGGTAATTGAAGCGATGGCTGACGGTAAAAAAGTAGCTGATTCGATTGACAAGTATATCAAAGGCGAGAAAATTGAATTTTCTTACCATGTGACAAGACCTTCTGTGTATGTAGAGCCAGTTAAGTTGACGGAAAAGGAACTTTTTGAAACCAAGCGTCAAGAAACTAAAAAATTAGAAGTTAAAAAACGGGATAAAAATTTCAAAGAGGTCGACCTCGGATTTGATAAAATATCCGCAATTAAAGAAGCAAAAAGATGTCTGCGCTGCGACCTTGAAGTAAAATTAGCCGATGAAAAAAGGAGCAAAAATGATTAAATTTAAATTAAACGGACTTGAAGTACAAGTTGAAGAAGGAATGACTATATTAGAAGCCTGCAAGTTTTTCGGTATTGAAATCCCCACACTCTGTTATTATGAAGGGCTAACTCCTTACGGTGGTTGCCGGCTCTGTCTGGTTGAGATTGGTGAAGGTGATAATGCGAAATTGGTTAGTTCCTGCACTTATCCAGTAGAAGAAGGACTTGTCGTGAGAACAAATACCAAACGTGTGATAAATGCCAGAAAGATGATGATTGAACTTCTGTTATCAATCTGTCCACAATCAAAGACGATACAGGACCTGGCATCTAAATATAATGTCCGCAAAGTTCGCTTTAAAGTTCGTAATGACGATTGTATACTCTGTGGTCTATGTGTAAGAATGTGTAAAGAGCAGATGCAGGCAGGTGCAATCGGAATAGTTGAGCGGGGTTATAAGAAAAAAATTGCAACCCCATTTGATATACGTTCAGAAGTCTGTAGACTCTGTGGTGGTTGCATTTATATCTGCCCGGCCTGCCAGTTAAGATGTCAGGGACCAGAGCCTCCAACTGATCTCTGCAATGCCTGTCTGAGTCTGGAACCAACCTGCATTACAAACCATGATGATTATCAATGCTGGATGGCTACAACAGGCAATTGTGGAACCTGTGAAGGCCGTCCAGATCAAATAAAGCAAAAAAAATGATTTTAAATATTAGTACTTTTTCTTCTTTAATAATCAATAATCTTTAGATTGAAAGGAGAGAAAATATGGGTTCTTTATCAAGAATAAATGCATCAGCAGCAACCTTAACAAAAAATAGAACTGAGGATTCAATAGTATCCCTCAGTGGAATGTGTGTCACCTGTGTTGATGGTTGTATCGGTATGTGTGAGATTGGTAAATCTGCATACCGCGGTCATGAAGTCTTATATCCACAACCCTTTGGTATAATCACCGCAGCATCCGAGAAAAATTATCCAGTTGATTATTCGCATTTTAATATCATGGGAACTGCGGTTGGTGCCCATGGTATTGAAGCTGATCCGGATAAGGCAATATTCCCTAATGTAAATATTGAACAGCGAATTGGACACGATAAAGGAATAAAGGTAAGATTCCCGGCGGTTGTGCCCGGTCTTGGATCAACAAATGTAGCCAAGAATAATTGGGATGGAATTGCGGTTGGTGCAGCAATTTCCGGAATAATAATGACAATTGGTGAAAATGTTGCTGCAATGGATATGGAAACCGAAATAAAGAATGGAAGAGTTGTAAAGGCACCTGATTTAGAATACCGGGTAAAGGCGTATAAACAATGGCAAAGGGATGGCTACGGCACAATTGTTGTTCAGGCAAATGTTGAGGATACAAGACTCGGTGTTCAGGAATATGCGATTGAAAAACTCGGTGTAGAAGCAGTAGAATTAAAATGGGGACAGGGTGCAAAGGATATCGGCGGTGAAGTGAAGATAAAGGATTTGAAAAAGGCGCAGGAATTACGCAAAAGGGGTTATGTAGTACTGCCTGACCCGCTTGACGAAAATGTGATAAAGGCATTTGAAAAGAGGGCATTTTCTGAATTTGAGAGACATTCAAGAATTGGAATGGTTGAACTTGAATCCTTTGTGAAAAGGGTTGAGGAATTGCGCAAGGCGGGTGCAAAGTATGTCTTCTTGAAGACCGGTGCGTATCGTCCGGCTGACCTGGCAAGGGCAATTAAATATTCTTCAATAGCAAAGATTGACCTTTTGACTGTTGATGGTGCTGGTGGTGGAACTGGTATGAGCCCATGGCATATGATGAATGAATGGGGAGTTCCACCGGTGGAATTACATTCTCTCACTTATTTCTATGCCGACAAACTTGCCAAAAAGGGTGAATATGTTCCTGCAATCGCATTTGCTGGTGGTATAGCGTTTGAGGACCAGATCTTCAAGGCACTGGCACTTGGTGCTCCTTATGTAAAGCTTGTTGGTATGGCACGTTCAATAGTATGTGCGGCTATGGTTGGAAAAACAATTGGTAAGAAGATTGAAGAAGAAGAAATTCCTGTCTTCGTAGAGAGATTTGGCAATCAGAAGGAAGAAATATTTGTCACTGCCTCTGCACTCAAACGAGAGCTTGGTAAAGATTTTGATAAACTTTCAACCGGTGCAATTGGTGTCTACACATATATTGAAAGATTGGCACAGGGATTGAGGCAATTGATGTGCGGTAATAGAAAATTCGCCCTTGATTATATCACCAGAGATGACATTGCCGCATTGACAAAAGAAGCAGCAGAGATTTCAGGAATACCTTATGTTACTGAAGTAGATAAAGAGGAAGTTGAGAAAATTCTAAATTCCTAAATGCCTGGCTCAGATAAAATAAATTAAAAATGATTTACCCCTCACCCTTTTCCTCTCCCCGCTTCTGCGGGGAGAGGATTGAGGTGAGAAATCAGTAGGAGGTTTTATGAAAAAATTTTCAGTTGCGGAGATGGCACAAAAACAGGTAGAAAGGGCAGCAAAGGCAATGAATCTGCCCGAACACTTATTAAAGATTTTTATGTGTCCCAAGAGGGTTTTGAGGGTCACATTCCCTATACAAATGGATGATGGGACTGTGAAATGTTTCACTGGTTTCAGGTGCCAGTATAATGATGCCCGTGGACCAACAAAGGGAGGTGTCCGTTATCATCCGGATGTCACCGAAGACGAAGTCATTGCTCTTGCTGCATGGATGACCTGGAAGTGTGCACTCGTTGATTTACCTTATGGTGGTGCGAAGGGTGGTGTAATATGTGACCCGATGAAATTATCTGAGAAAGAACTGGAAAAGATTACACGGAGATATACCACAGAAATTATGCCGATTTTGGGACCGCAAATCGACATTCCTGCACCCGATGTCTTTACCACATCAAAGACCATGGCGTGGATGATGGATACATTCAGTATGATGACCGGGCATACTGAACCAGCGGTTGTCACTGGCAAACCTGAGGTTCTGGGCGGTTCCAAAGGCAGAAAAGAAGCGACCGGTAGAGGTGTGTTTATCAATACGCGCGAATTGTTTCGTAAGCTTGGAAAATCTTTAAAAGGGGCAAAGGTTATTGTTCAAGGGTTCGGTAATGTCGGGAGCTATGCAGCATACTTTTTGTCCCAAGAAGGTGCTAAAATTATTGCGGCATCTGATTCTTCAACCGGGATTATTGACCCTAACGGCCTTGATGTAACAGAGATGATGGAATGTGTAGAAAAACATAAATTGCTTGAACCATATGAAAAAGGGAAAAAAGTACCAAGGGATGAAGTCTTGTATCAGGAAGCAGATATATTAATCCCGGCCGCACTTGAAAATCAAATTCGTGAAGATAATGCCGACAAGATTAAGGTCAAGGCAATAATAGAGGGCGCAAATGGTCCAACAACTCCTGAGGCAGATGAAATCCTTGAGAAGAAAGGTATATATATTGTGCCTGATATTTTAGCAAATTCCGGTGGAGTTATCGTCAGCCATTTTGAATGGGTACAGGCACTGTCGGGCTTATACTGGGAAGAAAAAGAAGTAAATGAGCGACTTGAAAATAAATTAGTGAAAACATTCAATGAGGTATGGGAAATATCGCAGAAGATGAAAACATCTTTAAGAATCTCTGCATATATCGTGGCTCTAAATCGGGTTGCGGAGGTCTATAAGTATAGAGGAATTTTCCCATAAAAATTTATTGGTTGCATCTGAATAGAAGCGAATTAAAAATATATTATTAGAATATCTTACAAAAGACAAAGAAGTTGTTGTCGAAGGACTAAATTAAACGGTTAAGGAGATTTTACCTGAATAAATCTATCTTCCTTGCCAGAACAGCCTTGCCACGATAATCAGGAAACAGTATCGGTGCCTTTCTTGTCGTCTTTATTCCTGCATCTTCCATCATCTTTTTATATCTTTTTAGGTGTTCAAGTGTTAGTTTACCAAAACTTGGGTTATTCTTTAAATATTCAGCGGTTGCAATCCCTGCTCTTCTACCAAAAACAAGACAATCAAGGGTTGAATTTCCCATTAATCGGTTCTTACCATGGACACCACCCGATACTTCGCCCGCCACCCATAAGCCTTCTAAATTAGTCCTTCCCCAAGGGTCAGTTTCAACACCACCATTTTGATAGTGTAAAGTCGGAAATACAAGAACCGGGTCTTTTCTTATATCTATATCAAATCTCTTATATAGCCTTAACATGCCCGGAAATGCCTTTTCAATTGTACCCGGACCATTTTTGAGATCAATTAACGGGGTATCAAGCCAGACCCCTCTCATCCCTGTAGGGGTAACAATCCCTTTTCCGTTGACATAGCATTCTTTGATAAATGCGGATGCTTCTACATCCCTTGGCTCAAGTGGAAATACAAATGCCTCACCATCAATATTTACAGGTTGCGCACCCATTCCCCTTAGTTTTTCCGTTAACAATAGTCCTATTATCTGCTGTGGATATGCTGCACCTGTGGGATGATACTGGACCGTATCAGTATCACGCAGTTTTGCACCCGCACGATAGGCAAGGACAATGCCATCTGCAGTTGCACCATAATGATTGGTTGTAGGAAAACCTCTAATATGTAATCTGCCAAAACCGCCGGTAGCAAGTATAATTGCTTTTGCCTGAACAACCTTGTACTCGCCGGTCTCAAGATTATATAGAATAACACCAGTAACACGGTCTCCGTCAGTCAAAAATTCAATCACCGGGTAAAATTCAAGATACGGTATCTGACGGCACCTGAATTCATCCCTTAATACACGTAATTCCTCAAGTCCGGTATAATCCCGGCACGCATGCATCCTCAATCTTGAACCACCACCAAATGCCTTTTCTACAAAACTACCATCAGGATTTCTATCAAGCATGGCACCAAGACTGCAGAGCCACTCCATCACAAAGGGAGCATCATTGACCAGCGCCTCAACAACCTCTGGTTTGTTTGCAAAATGACCACCACCAATGGTATCTATGTAATGGATTAGTGGTGAATCATTTTCTCTGTCTGCGGCCTGGGTTCCGCCTTCTGCCATCATTGAGTTTGAATCACCATGCCGAAGTTTATTTACAAGCAAGATATTTTCTGCCTTTATACCATTATCGTTTGCAAGTAAAGCCGCAGATGTGCCCGCCAAACCGCCGCCAATTATCAAAAGGTCAACACTATAGTCAGGATTAGTGATAGTGAATGAATCAGGGTCAATCAGGGGATGTGCTTCTAATAAATCTACCACTTCATTTGGTGCAAGGTCTCCTGCATTTGGTCCGAACAATATCTGCCTCTTACCACCCGGGGCATAATCAGGATGGCATAATTTCAAAACCTCTTCCCTTTCTGCCATAGACATTGCCTTAGGTGTATAATCCTTACGCTGTGGTCTTGTCTTATTCACCACATCTATGAGTTTCCGCATATATTCAGGATAACCACCTATAAATTTTAATTCTGCCATTTTGATCCTCCTACTCCTTCTCTATATCTCGAGAAGTATAGATTTTTCGTAATTCATCAACTGGTGCAGTCATCAATCTCTTTAATTCTGCCTCATATTTTCCCTGTTTCAATTCGTCCAATCTTTTTTTCAGGTGTTCAGGAATTGGCATTCCATATTTTCCGAATAATCTTCTTCCTAACTGGGCATAATTATATTGGGCAAGTTCGGCAGGGCAACGAATTGAACATAATCCGCACATAATGCAATCAAACGAAATTTCTGCCATCTTTTCAACATCCCCTCTTTTACCGCAGGCGATGTATTCCATTACATCAATATCCTGGGGACAGGCTTTTGTGCAGGTATTACAGCCAAGGCATTTCAATATCTCAGGATACACTTTTAAAAATGCTTCAATGTTAGGCCTTAACTGGTTTATATCATAATTTGCCCTCTGTGCAGGTGTAAATGGTATCTGCACAAGATACATACCTTCTTCAGCCCGGGTCTGACAGGCAAGTGCGGTCTTTAATCTATAATCGCCTTCAATCCTGTAAACAGTAGTACAGGCACCGCAGAATCCAGCACGACAACCACAGGAACGAATAAATCTATATCCTGCAAATTCCATCGCCTGCATTATAGTTAATCCTGCAGGCACACGATATTTCTTTCCCATAATTGAGATATTAATCCAATGTTGGATGTCTTTCTCATCAATTCCAGTTACTACTGATTTATTTGCCTCTGCGATTTCATCCATAATATTCTTTTTATCCTCAGCCATTTAAGACCTCCTCTTTTGATAGCGCAATTAATGATTAAGGTTAAGAAGCTGGTATGAATAACTTTCAAGTATTTCAGTAAATCCAGCGTCCCAACCCAATCACCTCCTATAGTTTATATTTTAGATTATATATAAAATGCCTTTACTGTCAACTGTTGACTTCGGTTATAAATTAAATATAATTTACCTATGCAAAATTTTAAATTTATCAAATTAATTACTTGCTTTTTCGCTCTGATAATCTTTCTTTTTGCTCAGTCAAATAGCCCCACCACTTCTTTTGGATTGGATAAACCAATAATTTCAGAAGAATACACCCTTATGCCAGGTGATTCATTACTTGTAACAATTACAGGTTCAACAAACTATTCTTACAAAACAGGAATAACATATGAAGGTAAGATTACCATAAATATGCCGGTGGCATCCTTACCAACATCCCAGGGCATCTTTGTTCCACAGTATGATGTCGTAGCAGCAGTTCCCATTTACGGACTCAGTTTAAAAGCAGCACGGGACTCACTATCAAGGGTATTTACCAAATACTACAGGAACATAAATGTTGATTTAACACTTCTTGGCATGCGAACATTTTTTGTCTATGTTGCTGGTGAAATAAGAAATCCTGGTAGCATCTCTGCCTATCCTGTTGACCGGGTGTCAGAAATAATAAAAAAGGCTGGTGGCACAACTTCTATTGGCACAAAAACCAAGATTGAATTGAGGAGAAAAAATCAACTATATAAAATTGTGAACCTCGAAGAATTTGAAAGATTTGGAAATACTGAAAATAATCCTTTTGTTCAGGATGGTGATTTAATTTTTGTTCCCAAGATGGAAAAATCAGTGATTGTAAAAGGAGCGGTTTTTGGTAAAATGGGCTATGAACTGAAGGTATCACAATTGACCGCTGCAATGGAAAAAACGAGCGAAGGATTGTATGAATTAAATGAAGGTGAAAAGGTTGCAGACTTAATCAGCAAGGCAGGTGGTGTAACCCCTTGGGCAGATTTAAAAAATGCTTATATCCAGAGGAGCGACAAAAAAATTGAAGTCAAACTTCACGAGGCACTTGTGAATCCTGAAAGCGAGTCAAATATTGCAATGCAGGATGGAGATATTCTAGTGGTACCGTCAATAAATGCCGTTGTATATGTCCAGGGTCAGGTTGTAAATCCCGGTCCTTTTCCTTTTCAGCCAAATTTAAAGGCAAGCGATTATATCGGACTTGCGGGTGGACCACTTGCTGAAGCGAGTATGTCAAGCGCATATGTTTTAAGGGGCAACAAAAAGATTTCGGTCAAAAAAGACCCAATAATTATGGAAGGAGACAGAATAATGGTGCCGAGACAGATATTCAAATTCTGGCAGGACTATGTTGAAATTGGTTCAGTCGTTGCTTCCCTCTTGATAAGTTATTTAACCTTAACTACATTGTCAAAATAGTGAAGCATAAGGGCACCGCATTCAAAAATCAAAATCACAACCAAATTTTAGTGCCCAATCTACATTTACGAAGATTTCAGGATTATTTCTTCTGTGTTTATAACTTAGAATTTTAATAGGTGAAGGGGGTGTTATGCAAATAATTTTACTTTTGATTGCCAGTGAAGGTGGGCAATCATCAGGGGTAAATATCTTTAATGTTGCAAGATTAAATGTTCTCATCGCACTGATAATCTATGGAGCACTCCTTCTATGGTTTATATATCACGCGCGCAAGGGTAAACAATTATTTATTAGAAAGATCAGCGGGCTTGAGGCAGTTGATGAAGCGGTGGGAAGGGCTACAGAAATGGGTAAACCAATCTTGTATGTTCCCGGACTTGCTACAATTGATGTTATTTCAACCATCGCATCAATGAACATACTCTCACAGGTTGCAAAAAAGACTGCAGAGTATAATACCACACTTCTTGTTCCTAATCGTGACCCGGTAGTCTATACTGTAGCAAGGGAAGTCGTGAAGGAGGCATACACAGACGCAGGAAGGCCTGATGCCTTCAATCCTGATAATGTCTATTTTTTAACCCAGGACCAATTTGGCTATACTTCTGCAGTCTGTGGAACGATGGTGAGGGACAAGCCTGCCACAAATCTTTTCATTGGCTATTTCTGGGCTGAATCACTCGTCCTTGCTGAAACTGGAGCCACGACTGGTGCAATCCAGATTGCTGGGACTGATTCTATCTTCCAATTACCATTCTTTATCGTCGCCTGTGATTATACCCTTATCGGTGAAGAACTATATGCTGCAAGTGCCTATCTCTCCCGTGAACCATTGCTTTTAGGTTCTCTAAAGGGTCAGGATTGGGGTAAAATGATAATACTCGGTGTCCTTTTGCTAAGTTCAATCATTGCGCTTTTGGGTTGGGAAAAGGTTGCCTCATTATTCAATATAGGATGAAAAAAATTCCAAAAACACCTAAATGCCTAAATACCTGAACTAAAAGGAGGATGAATGAAAAAACAAATTCCATTATTTATTTGTATGTTGATGGGGATAATTATGATTGTCCAATTTTTTATCGGACACCCGGTTAGTATCCAGGCAAATGAACACATTAATCGCTGGGTAATTGTTGTTTCCGCATTCAGTATAATCCTTGGTATTGGCAGTCTCATTGACCATCATACTGACCGCGTAAGAAGAAAAAACGAAGGCTGGCCATTCAGCATTGTTACTCTAATAAGCCTTGGAGCAATGGCGATAATTGGATTATTCTGGGGCATTAAGAGTGGAACTGTATTTATGACAGTATATTCAAATGTTATACTTCCCCTTGGTGCAAGTATGTTTGCAATCCTGGCATTTTATATGGCTTCTGCTGCCTATCGTGCATTTAGAGCAAGAACCACTGAAGCCACATTGCTTTTAATTGCCGCATTTGTGGTCATGCTTGGATTCGTGCCCTTTGGTTATTTTATCCATCCCAAACTCTCTGAATTTGCTGAATGGTTGCTCAAAGTTCCGAACATGGCAGCGAAAAGGGGTATTATGTTTGGTGTTGCGCTTGGTGTGGTCTCTACTGCTTTAAAAATTATCCTTGGTATTGAACGTTCATGGCTTGGTGGAGGAGGTAAACAATGAACTTCGCAGAAAGAATAACCAAAATTCCAAGACAGATAATATATGTGGTAATTGCCCTTGCAATTATTATACCACTTATTGCTCCGATTGGAATGGCAATTAATGTAATGCCTCAAACTCAAAAGCTTATAGATGCAATAGAATCACTGCCACCGGATTCTAAACCAGTTTTGATTTCCTGTGATTTTGACCCACAATCAATGCCTGAACTATATCCAATGCTTGAAGCGGCACTGAATCATTGTTTTAACAAAGGATTAAAAGTACTTGTTCTTGCGTTATGGCCCCAGGGTGCTGGTATGGCGGAAATGGCATTGAAGAAGGTTCCTGAGGCGTATAACAAAAAATATGGCGAAGACTATGTATTCTTAGGATACAAGGCAGGCGCAGCTGCAGTAGTTCTTGGACTCGGCGATAATTTTAAAAATGTATTTCCTGCGGATTACTATAATACACCACTTGATTCATTGCCATTGACTGCAAATATAAAAAATTATGATGATATAAGTCTGGTGATAAGTTTTTCTGCTGGTGACCCTGGATACAGGACCTGGTTATTATACGGACAGGCAAAATTTGGATTCAAACTTGGAACAGGTGTAACTGCAGTGTCTGCAGCTGATACCTATCCATATTTAAACAGCGGTCAGCTTACTGGTGTCTTTGCCGGTATGAAAGGTGCGGCAGAATATGAAACAGCCCTGGCGAAAAAGGGTTATCAATTGACAAGCAGGAATGCTACAAAAGCAATGGATGCCCAGTCATTGGGACATTTCTTTATAATGTTATTTATCATAATTGGGAATGTCGGGTATTTTATAATAAGGAGGAAAAAGTGAATATTTCCACAGATATTTTAGTCTGGATTTCATCACTACTTACACTCTTCATATTTTCATTCATCTTCAAGGATAATCCTTTCTATCGGTTTGCCGAACATCTCTTTGTCGGAACATCTGCAGGTTATTTCATTGCACTCTCTTACCACAATGTAGTATATCCAAACCTGATTGTGCCACTATTTAAGGAAGGACAATTTCTATATGTAATACCATTGATTCTTGGTATTTTATACATAACCAGGTTCATTCCCCAGATTTCCTGGATGGTGCGCATACCTATCGCGTTTTTATTGGGCTGGGGTTCGGGTGTTGCAATTCCTGCTGCACTCCAGGCCGATGTAATAAAACAGATTCAGGGAACGATGCTCACCAGGTCTTTATTTACTCGTTGGGATAATGGTTTATGGGCGGTTATAATTCTGATCGGTGTAGTTGCAACACTAATCTTCTTCTTCTTCTCAAGAGAAAGAAAAGGGATAATCAAGCCTATTGCAAATCTCGGAATTATCTTTATTATGCTTGGTTTCGGCGCCTCGTTTGGTTATACAGTTATGGCAAGAATCAGCCTTTTGATTGGCAGATTTCAGTTCTTACTTGGAGACTGGCTGGGGATTATAAAATAAATACCTAAAAGTCCAAAATGCCTAAAAGTTTGGAATGTTTATTAAGTGATTGGTTGATGGTTATTGGACATTGATGCTGGTATGGTTGATGGAGATAGTTTATGGTTATTCAAAAAATTAATTACTTGAGTTAAATAATACCTCTTATCTTTTTTATCAATTCAAATCCATTTGCATACTTTCCGATTGGTATTACATAAAATCCATCTACATAATCTTTTAACTTTTTTGCAGTTTCAAGGAGTAGTTCAGATTCATTAACCTCTTCAATCTTTGTTATGTATTCATAAGGAATGCCAAGAAATTTCATAAGTGAAAAAGCACGCTTTTTTGTATATAAAAAAGAAAGCCCCGCAATGATTTTAATACTCTGATGCCGTTTTCGTAATTCCCTTATTATCTCAATAAATTTTTCCGGTTGAAATACCGGTTGGGTAAAGAATACCTCTGCCCCGCATCTACACTTCTCCCCTGCTTTAATAAACTCCCCCTGAATATTCGGAGCATTGGGATTGAAACTTGTGCATAAACAAAAATCAATCGGTGTGATTGTCTTTCTTGCGGAAGTCAAACCCTGTCTTAAATTTTTTGCAACATCCAGCAATCTGGAAGAATTCAGTTCAAACATACTCCTGCCTTCAACCGGTGTATCACCTGTGACACATAAAATATTCTCTATCCCGAGTGCCTTTGCCCCAAGCAACTGACTTTCAAAGGATAGAAGTGTAAAATGCCTTGCTACAAAATGTGGTATGGTTTCTATTTTCAGGCTTTCCTGCAAGATATGGGCAAAACATAATGCATCCGGTCTCAACTTTCCCAATGGATTTGAAGGAATGTTAAAGGCATCAACATAATCCCTGGCTGATTGGAGTTCTTTAATAAGACTATCAGTATCAATACTCGTAGGTAGAAGAATCTCAAGAGTGATAATCTTTTTATCTTTCAATTTATCCCTTAGCATATCAACCTATTATCCTATCTCCTTTAACACCCGTAGTCCTTCAAATGCATTATTGACCGCGGCATAAGCACCAATCTGCTTTGCAAATCCTTCACTTACATTAGGACCACCAATAATCACCGGTGTATCAAGTCCGTTTTTTCTCAATAATTTTATCACATTCCCCATTTCAGGCATTGTCGTTGTCAGAAGTGCACTCAAACCTACCGCAATCGGTTTATATCTTTTAACTGCCTCAACGATCTTTGTAGTATCAACATCTTTACCTAAATCAATAACTTCATATCCTGCGGACTCTAAAACCATTGCTACAATATTTTTGCCAATATCGTGTATATCACCCTTTACCGTCGCTAGCACTATTCTTTTCTTTTTGCCCCGTTGCTCCGATACCCCGGTCCCCCGCTCCAATCTTTTTTTAATTAACCCAAGTACCGCCTTTGTTGCCTCAGCGGATTTCATCAAATCAGGGATAAAAAATATACCCTTCTCATAATTTTCACCGACTTTTTTCATTGCATTAAAAACATAATGGTCTATTATCTTCTCAGAGGGAACATTGTCATCAAGTAATTTTTTTGTTTCATTTACTGCCAATTTTACATCACCATCAATTATTGCTTTAATCAAATCTGTTTCAGGAGCAAAAATTTCAGATTTTTCTTTTTTTGTCTCAGTTTTTACGGGACTGAAGTCCCTACTCTTTTGAGAAATTTCTTTTGCCCATCTGATATACTCATTGATATCTTTCTTAAGAAGCGCACGCGCTGACCGATAGGTCTCCATTACCTTCGGGTCAAGTGGATTTATTATTAAGAAATTTACACCAGAATTTATTGCCAGGGTTACAAGTGTTGAATTCAACAAACTTCTCTCTGGTAATCCAAATGAAACATTTGATATGCCCAATATTGTTTTAAATCCTTTTTTGTGTAAAACTTCAACCGTCTGCAATGTTTCAGAAATCTGTGCGGATTCGGTAGCCGCCGAAAATACCAGCGGGTCAAAGATTAAATCTTCCAATGGAAATTTCATTTTTTTCGCTACTTTTATTGTAAGCTTAACATTCTTCATCCGTTCATTGAATGTCCGTGGAATTTTTTTACCCACAAGCGATATCACTGCCTTAAACCCGAATTTCTTTACAATCGGCAAAAATCTTTTTAATTCTTTTTCCCGCGCAGGTATTGAATTGTAAACGCCAATACCTGGATAGACCATCATCGCCTTTTCTGCTGCGGAAAAGTTTTGTGTATCAATAAAAACAGGTAGTTTGCAGCTCTTTAAAACTTCCCATAGACATCTCAATAATGTCTTACTCTCATCAAGTTCAGGAACAAAGGCATTTATGTCAATGGCATCTGCACCTGCATCTTCTTGAGTTTTTGCTTCATTCCCATAAATCGTATAATCACCTTTTAATAGGCTTTCCTTCAATTTTTTTCTACCTGATGGGTTTAAACGTTCACCAACAACTATGGCTGTATTATTCTCAACCCTTGCAACTTTCTGGGATGAAGCAAGATAAAATACTTTTTTTTGTGCGGGAAAACGAACAGCAACATTTTTACTTTTAGATATTAATTTTATATACTCAGGAGTTGTGCCACAGCAACCACCGATCAAACGCACACCGGATTTAATAAAATCATTAAAATACCCGGCGAGTTCGGAATCAGAGATTGAATTCTTTACTCTGCCATCCTCAATCGTAACCTTACCCGCATTTGGCTTTGCAATGAGTGGTAAAGTTGTCACTAACCGCATTTTTTTCAAAACTTCTATTGCAGTCTTGGGTTCTGTGCAATTCACTCCGATAGCCTTTGCCCCGAGTTTTTCAAAGGTAATAGCAATTGATTCGGGTAATTCACCAAATATCGTCCGACCGTTTTCCTGAAATGTAAAACTCACAAAAATATCTTCAGAAAAATTTCTTGCTGCAAGGAATGCGGATTTTGCCTCAATTATAGAATTGAAAGTTTCAATTAAAAATGATTTTACACCCGATTTATAAAATGTTTTAAAAATTTCATAATAGATCCTGTAAACTTCTTCAAATTCACCATCACCATAAGGTCTAATTAAAATACCCAGGGGTCCCACATCACCTAATACAAACCCCTTATTCCCTGCTGCCCTAAAAGCTATCCTTATCCCTGACTTTATAATCTTCCTGTAATCTTCTTTAAAATTTATCGGATTGGCACTGAATGTATTTGTTAAAATTACATCACTACCTGCATCAATATACGCCTTTTGTAATTTATATATTGCGTCGGGATTTTTCAAATTCAAACTTGCTGGTGGTTCTCCGGGTACCAAACCTTTATCAAAAAGATTTGTCCCTGTAGCACCATCAAGTATAATGATTCTTTTCTTTAGCAATCTATCAAGAAAATTCATACGGATATTTTATATAATTTATACAATATGTCAATAACACCAGTTATTGACACGACCATACATCGTTTATATAATGCTTAATTTAATCTAAATAAAACTTGTAGTGGCAGACCTTGGTCTGCAATAATCAATGTCGAGCAAGCTCGACCACTACGGGGTAAAATGATTATCTGTAGTGGCCGAGTTTACTCTGCAATAATCAATGTTGAGCAAGCTCAACCACTACGGGGTAAAATGATTATCTGTAGTGGCCGAGTTTACTCTGCTAAAGGCGAGCAAGCTCGCCCACTACATAATTGGATGGTTTGTTGTAGTGGCAGACCTTGGTCTGCAGATATTTGAAAGCCGAGTAAACTCGGCCACTACATTTAATCTATATTGATATCTTGGCAATAATAATTAAAGGGTAGTTTAAAAACGAAAAATAATTTGAACAAAAGCGATGAAGATCCGGGTTATTGACACCAAATATAATATCCATATAATCACAAAATGGCAGATATTACGAAGGGTGTCCGTTCATTCACACTTGGAACTGCAATCAGTCGTGTAACAGGATTATTCCGTGAAATGGTCTTTGCCTTCCTTTATGGTGCAAGTACTTCTACCGATGCATTCCAGGCATCCTTTCGTTTGCTTGATTTATTCCGGGACCTATTCGCTGAAACAACCCTATCTTCAGCAATTATACCGATATTGACCGAGGAAAAAAATAAAGGCAAACAAAACCAGAATTTGCTCGCCAGTAATATTTTTAATCTTCTCTTTATTGTTGTTGGCATCATTACAGTATTATGCATAATTTTTGCTCCTTATCTTGTTCGCATTATCGCCTTTGGATTTGGAAATATCCCCGGTAAATTTGACCTTACGGCAAAGCTCGCTCAAATCATAATACCATTCCTTCTATTTGTCGCTTTTTCTGCCTGGGCAATGAGTTATCTTAATACTGAAAATAAATTTTTTATTCCTTCTGTTGCATCTGCCTGGTTCAATATTTTTTCAATAGTTGTTCCCATCATTTTATATAATTATTTAATCAATAAGGGCATTGACCCCATTTTCGGTATGGCTTATGGTGTTCTGGCTGGCGGTTTGATACAATTCGGTTCTCAAATTCCTGCGCTTATCAAAAATGGATTTCGCTATCACCTATTTCTCAAACTAAGCGACCCCGCAATAAAAAAAGTAATATTTCTTTTCATTCCGGTTGCACTCGGACTTGCAAGTTCAAGGATAAATGTAATGGTGGATACAATTATGGTATCTTTTCTTGAAGAAAGAAGTATGACCTGGCTACATTATGCCTTTAGAATAATGCACCTTCCTTTAGGACTCTTTGGAATTGCAGTCGGTGCAGTCGCACTTCCTTCCCTATCAAAACTTGTGGTTGAAAATAATTTTGAAGAAATGCGCAGAACATTGCTTGGCTCATTAAAACTCGTATTTTTATTAACAATTCTCAGTTCGGTATTTATCATCTTTTTCTCCCACCCTATCACACGGATTATTTATGAACGTGGGAAATTCAATGCATTTGACACATCGGCAACTGCCTCAGCATTGATATTTTACATTATCGGCGTTCCTTTTGCCTCAGGATTACGCAATGTTGCGTCTGCCTTCTATGCATTAAAAGATTCAAAAACTCCAATGTATGTGAGCCTCGGAATGATTGCGGTCAATGTTTTTTTGAACTATATTTTAATGAGGCTTATGAGTTTTCGCGGAATAGCGCTTGCCACATCTATATCTGCCTTTCTTAACTTTATAATTTTATTTAAAATACTTCCCAAAAAAATTGGTAGTTTTGGAATAAATGAATTACTCAAATTTATTTTGTTGATTTCAATCGGTTCGGTAATAAGCAGTTTTATCGGAATAATTGTTTTTAACCATTTTAATAAAACTTTTTCGCCCAATCTATTAATCCAAATAATTGCCCTGTGCATTGCATGTTTTCTTACAGTGGTTACATTCTATTTTTATTGTAAGATTATAAAAATCAAAGATGCCACAAAAATTTTAAAACAACTTTTCAAAAGATAAAATTATGGAGTAAATTTTATTCCTACCTGATGGGCATTTGAAAATTGTGTGTAGACAAAAGAATAACCAAGTTCGTATTCTTCAAAAGTAATAGATAAACCGCCAGAAAACTGACAATCAGATACCGAAGGCTTTTCAATATAAGTCGCAGGTTTGATATACCTTAAACCTGAAAAAATAGTCAGATTTTCATATTTATACGATAAGCCACTGCTCAATTCAAGATCCCTACCCCTTGCCTCAATAAAAATTGCAAAATCATCAAAGAAATCATATTTAATCCCTATCGCAAAAATGAACGGGATATTTACTTTATGAATAATTTCACCACCGATATTATCAATCTTCACCCCGAAGGAAAAATTACTAACATTAAATATTAAACCACTCCCCACCGCAATGCCCATAAATGTAACCGAATCAATCCTTGATTGAAAACTTTTAATACATATTCCGGCTGGACCGAAACTTCTTCCAAGCCCAATGTTTAAGTCATAAGGCGAGAATCTGTTTGTAGGGATACCGTATTCATCATAGCCCTGGATATCTCCATAATCAAGATAATAAATGCCCAAAGCATTATTTTTATATGAAGCGCCGAATGTTATCATATCGGTTCCATAAAGCCACCTGCCGATGATAAAATTAAATTTAGTTCTAAAATTTATCGCCGGATTATGAAAGACCGATAATCCTTCATCAACGAGTGTTGTTATTCCACCCATCCCATTTGATTGAATACCGGCATAAATTTTTGTAGAATTATCAATATAAATATTCAAAATAAAAAACAAAATCATTTTATCACCGCGAGTTTGGTGCGATAATAATACTGATTATATTTGGTTTCAATCTGGATATGCACGAAATAAATGCCGACATTAAGTTTATCATTACTTATGGAAACCATATAGGGATTAGAACTCTCTATTTCATAAATCCGTTGTCCAAGAATATTTGTAATGGTGACTTTCGCCATTTTGAAATGTTCTAAATGCGGAAGTTTTACATATGCCTGTCTGCGCATTGGATTGGGATAGATAGCAAGTTCTTTAATCTCCATTTGAGTATTATACCCATCCATAATAATTACCGACACAGGCAGGTGGTCGGATGCAAAATAAAGTGCCCTTGCTATTTCATCAGGCACAGCATAATTCACACCACTATTAATTGATTTATTAAAATGTTTCCCATCATTTCCGAAAACTGTGTAAGATTCTGCGGGTAGAAAAAGCCCGGCAGTGTCTAAAAAGTTTGGTGAACATAAAACGAGGTCAAATCTGTCATCAAGCCCACCCCCAGCACCTCCATCAGGAAGTTGCTCATTCCTTGTTGATTGTGTATGGGCATAGGCATAAGATTGATTATCGTGCCAAACCCCTGAAAATGCTAATAAATCACGCAGTCCTCTCGGACTTGTTTCAATGCTATCAATTAGTTTGCAATATCCTGATTCATTGTAATAAAAATTAAAATCGCCCATAACAAGATATTCAGTAGAATCAGCGAGAGAATCAAGATGGCTTCTTAATCTTATTGCCTCCTGCAGTCTTATTAATTCACACTCGGCGTCTGCCTTAAGATGAACAGAAAAGATATAAAATTCTCTTTTTGAATCCTTCATTCTAAGACGGTATCTTGCTATATCTCTATTTGCCGTTGGAATATAAATAGCATCAACAAATTCAGATTTTGAACGACGATAAAACAAGCCATTGTCTGTATCTGGACCATCATTAAAAGGTGCACTTGAAAAATCATTCTGCTCATAGTTCAAGACCGAATCGCGGAACAATTCCATTCCAAATTCACTCTGCATTTCCTGAACAACAAGGACATCTGGCTTTAAATAATCCATTATCTGACGATAATATTTAATCCGTTCATAACCCATTGTATTGGGGAAGTTTAATAGATTATATGTAGCAATTTTAAGTTGCCCCGAATTGCCTGAAGAAAATAGTAGAATTGATAAAAAAAATATCGCCGTGATTTTTACAGGGCAGGAACAAAGTACCCCAATATTTTTTTTGCTCATTATTTATTTACGAGAGAGATCAACAATTCTTCCTTCTATTTCTTTATCTATTGGAGAATTTTTTCTAATGTAATCTGCAATTATATTGCGCAGATATGTAAAAGTCTCCTGAATATCTTTTCCCTCTTTAAAAATAGCATAATCACCACCGCCGCCCGCAAGGAATGAATTAGTTACAACAAGGTATTCTTTTTCAGGTTTTATCAAACTGCCATCATAAAGTCTTACTTCAAGAATCCTTTCATTTATCGGATTTTTAGAATTATATTTAAATTTTATCCCTGAAACCTGGAATATTGCATGTCTGCCATTAACTCCAACTTCCAGAACTTTTTTTACCTGTTCTCCGTTCATTTTCATCAAGACCGCGGTGTTGGAAAGCGCATCAACATAATAACAATCTTTATAGGTTATCTCCCCTTTTTTAAGATTTGCCCTTATGCCACCTGAATTATGGATTGCTATATCAGCATTGAAATATTCACGCATCGCATCGGTAATCAAATTACCCATTGGTGATTCTTCAAAACCAGCACGGGTCAAATCTCTTTTTGCATAACCGATAACTTCGTCAAATCCTTTTTTGGTATCCTGTTCCCATTTGGTTAACATATTGAGTAATATCGTATCAAGTTCTATTTCATCACTCAATAAGTCTATTAGTTCACCACGGTAACCGATTATCCTTTTTGTTTTCTTATCAATCTTCAAATCAAGAAAACCTATACTTGTAAGATGGCTATAATTCTGACAGATTATGGTATGATTGATTGAATCCTCATAGGGCTCCTCAAGTGCAGTAGAACTATGAGAACCGAATATGACATCAATTCCTGGAACATTTTCAGCAAGCCTTTTATCGTGGCGTAAACCTATCCCGGTCATTCCAAATATCAAATCAACGCCTTTGGATTTCAGTGTATCAACAAATCTCCTTGCAGTTTCAATCTCCGGTAAAACTGCGTGATTTTTAAACCGCTCAGGCGTAGTCATTCCCTTCATATATTCTGTGAGCAGTCCAAAGACACCGACTTTTAAATCACCGAATTCAATAATTGTATATGGCTTTAAATATTCAACATTTTCTTTTGTATCTTCATAAACAATGTTACTGCAGATAAATTGTGCATTAACACTCTTTACAATATCCTTGAACACATCCACACCCATATCATAATCATGATTTCCAGGAGAAAGCAGGTCATAACCACAATAATTGAAATAATCAACCACCGCCTTGCCTTTAGAAAATTCTCCTATAGGCGAGCCAACAAACATATCACCAGTATCAAGAAGTAAAAATCCATAGCCCAGACTATCTGCCTCTTTTTTCTTTTCTCTTATCAAGGTTGCTGCACCAGCCGCATTGCCAATTGGTGGTGGAAAGTATGGATTTATCCACCAGGCAGTACTGGGTAAAAGCCCACCTTCTATGTCATTTGTATAGAGAATATAAATGTGTTCAGGAACACTTGCAAATAGAATATATGTTAGTAAACAAAATAACATTATAATTTAAAACCAAATGAGAGAATGTAGTGAATATTTGTCTCATCAAATATGTATTTTTCTTCAATCCCCAATCCACCAAAATCGGTATTTGCATAATCCCTTTTGCCTAAAGAGAAACCCACATCAAAACAATAATTTTTAAATTGCCCACCAAGACCGAGGGTTAAATTCGTTGTCCATATGGCATTCTGATTATAATCAGGATAAAGGCAAAATCCATATCTAACAGCATAATTATACAGGACAGTATGTTCAACCCCGAATTTATAAAAATATATTGCCTCATCCCACATTTTATAATTTATCTCCATGGCAAACTTTGTTGGTATACGATATGGAGGTTGGTAATAAAAGCCTATATTATGACCCATAGGATATTCAAATGTATCACTTTCTGCAAAAACCTTAAATTTATTTTCAAGGAAATAGGCGATTCTTATATAAAGTGATGGTGCATAAATTATTCCGAATTTGAACCCAGTCCCTGATAGATTTTTTGAATCACGCTTAATTGAATCCCCGGCAGCAGGGTATATTGTTTTTAATTCACTATTTATCGCACCATAAATAAAATCACTTTCAAAACCCATACTCACACCTTTATAACTAACCCCAACCATTGGCGCCAGTGCGTTGACTGCCCCAGTATATTTATTATCAACAATCTTGACAATCTGATAAAAATTATCACGATAGGTCTGGTTGAAGTAATATCTGAAATCATACATACGATAGTGTTTTACACCCAAACTAAAAAATTTTATCGGCACAATTACACTTGCCGGTCCAAGGTCTAAAAATGAAGTCTGACACACCGAAACTGTGGATATACCAATGTTATTTCCGTATGAATCATAGACCCTTAATCCCCTCTTTTCTGTTCCTTCATATAAAAATCCACTGAAATTTATCTGGATTTTTTCACTTAAACCAATTGTTGCTGGATTGAGACCATTTTCAAGGATAGTAGTATTTCCACCAACTCCCAGTGAACGGGCATCATAATAAAATACAAAGTCCCCCTGACTTAATACACCAGGCAGGGTAAAATGCAAAATAAATAATAATAGCATTTAATCCATCTTAGGGCACGAGAACTGCTGCTGCGATCACCGTTGTCCAGAGTCCGTATTTGTCTCCAATTGCAGTCTGGGTTATGTTCATGGTCTTCACAATTTTTGTAGAAATCTTCCAGAGTTCTTTCCTTTCGTCATAACTTGTATCCGGATCAAAAGGTACACCAAGGGTTGTAGCAAGCATCTGCGCGGCAAGGTCTTCTGCCTTATCCCCTGCCTTGTTTTCCGTTTCCCCATATGAGTGATATTCAGAAAGATAACCATACTGATTTCTATCTGCAGGAACAGCAACACCAATACTTGCGGCAATTAATCTATGTGGTTCATTCGTACTACATTCTGATACAACAACATAAACAATTTCACCTGGTGATAAATACTGCAAGCCCTTCGCCTTTGAAACGAGTTTTGCACCCGGGGGTAAAATACTTGAAACACGCACAATATTAAAAGGTGCAATGCCGGCATCCCTCAATGCTGACTCAAAACTTGCAAGTTTCTCTTTATGTTTTCCTACACCTTTTGTTAAAAACACTCTTTTTGGTATCATCATTTTTTTCCTTTTCCATCTGGAGCAGACCAGATTTGAACTGGCGACCTTCTCGCTGCGAACGAGACGCTCTCCCAACTGAGCTACTGCCCCATAAAAAATTTTAAGATTATAACAAAAATTTATAAAATGTCAATAATAAAAAAACAAAAAGCCCCTCTTATCATAAGAGGGGCTAAAGTTTATTTCTGATTATTTTACTGCAACAATACCGCCTTCTGGGTTACAATCCGATTCCCATCATTGATTCTCAAGACATATATCCCTGCGGGTAATTTTCTTCCGCTATTGTCGTTTCCGTTCCAGGTAATTGTAGAATTATTTACAATTATAGATTGTGCAGTGACAAATTTCCCGGATAAATCATAGACATAAAGTTCTATATTCTTACCATTCAATTCAGGGCTCAAACTGAGAGTCACCTTTTCTTTAAATGGATTCGGGTACAATTTCATTTTGCCCAATTTTGTTGATTTTGTTTCGGAAATTCCAATTATCGGGTCTCTTCGTGATGCATAAATCTCAATCCCATCGGTCCCTGAATTCCTCGTATCCTCCCAGACCGAATGGACATAAGCAGGCGTAAACAGAAGTGCCGTTGCGTGATAAGAATTATTTGCTGATGCATTATCAGTTACGACTTCAGGTGTCTGCCATGTTCCATCCTGACCATACCAGATTGAGTAATTAAAACGCACTGTGTTGCCCCCGTAAATATAGTTGCATCCAACCGTACTCCCAATTCCATGCAATCTTGGATATGTTTCATTGCCGGGGTCATTGGTAATATTAACTAATGTTGTTCCCCAGGTTGCACCATAATCAGTAGAGTAGTTAAAAAGAATATCGTTATTTCCGCTTCCCACATCCGCCTGAATTGCTATATATGCATAACCCTGATTGCAATACACCGATGGATAACGGTCGTTATTTGGGTTATTTGTTGACCAACCATAGAAATAACCTGAGCCATTTAGGGTATCAAGATACCATACGACATCCCAATCGTTACCTGTGGCATCAAAATATTCAATGGCGTGAATGAGAATTGTATCGGTTCCTGAAACATCAAGGCCGATTGAGGTCATCCCTGGATTTCCTCCAGGTGGACGAATTGTAAAACCATACCATGCAGCACTGTCGTGCGAGTAAATGCAGAATACACTGTCATTATCCCCGGGACGATCCACAGTATATTGGGCAAAAAGCAACTGATTCCCATTACCCCAGCTCACACATTCAGGATAAAACCTGTAAGGAATATTGAAAATACTGAACCCAAAAAGACTATCAGGGTTGTTATAACAAGTGGCACGCGAACGCATAAAAGCAGGAATATTTATATATGTACCACCATTGAGTGTTCCCCAGAGCCAGATTTTTCCGTCATTAGTGACTGCAATTTCGGGATTGAATTCAGTATATGCGGTGTTATTTACTCTGTAGACACGGTTATCCCATGTTAAACCATTATTAGTAGAGCTTGCTATACCGAAACCAGCGCATGCAGGGTTTGCATTCCAGTTTGTCGTATATGCGACATATATCCGTCCATTGGGACCCACTGCCATTGATAGCATTGAGTCACTTCTGTTGTAAACATCAGGCACCTGAACACCCGCACTCCAGGGCGGGTCACGATACATTAACCAAGGTGGGACTGTTGATACACCGGTATTTATACATTCAAGTTTTTCATTCAACTCAATCGGATGTATCTGCTCCACATCTACCTTGATTTTACCTGCGGGGGCAACACCCAACTGTCCCGCAAAGGCACACATTAAAAAAAGATAAAGACACAGACCAAATATCTTCATAGAACCCCCTTTCCTATGGTCATTTATTGCCAACTAAACTTAGCAACTAAATTTGAATTAATGACCAAAACTACAATATTTTTGCCACACACCCCAATACAATTAAATTATATTGAAAAATCCTTTATTGTCAAGACCCATCAATATAAAGAACATCACCAATTGGGTTTTCTCTTCTCTAAAAACGCCTTCATCCCTTCTTTTGCCTCTTCAGTAGAAAATAAAATACTGAATGCCTCGGTTTCATAGGAATTTGCAGTCTGTAAATTTGAATCAATACCGCGATTCAAAACGGTCTTGGCAATCTTCACCGCATTTGGACCTGCATTTTCAATGATTTTCTTTGCAATATTCTTTGCCTCTTCAAGCAGATTATCCGCAGAAACGACCTTATTAACTAAACCAATGTTATATGCCTCTTGTGCGTCTATCAAATCACCGGTAAATATCAACTCCTTTGCCTTACCAATACCAACCAGCCGTGCAAGCCTCTGTGTTCCAGCATGCCCGGGTATTAAGCCAAGTTTAACTTCAGGTTGACCGAACTTAGCCTTTTCTGAAGCAATTCTAATGTCACATGCCATTGCAATCTCACACCCAGAACCGAGTGCATAACCATTTACTGCGGCAATCACCGGTTTTTCCATATTCTCAATGAGAGATAAAACCCTCTGCCCTATCTGGCTATATTCCCTTGCTGCAAGTGAATCCATCTGGGCGAGTCTTGAAATATCTGAACCTGAAACGAACGATTTACCTTCGCCAGTAATAATTATGACCCGCACATCTTTGTCATCATTAAATTCTTTCATTGCGGATTCAATCTCAAGTATTGTTTCGGTGTTTACTGCATTTAAAACTTCAGGCCTGTTTACTTTTAAAATTGCAATCTTGTCTGCAACCTCCACAATTATATTTTTATAAGCCATTTTGCCTCCTTTTGAATATCATCTCATATGTAAAACTATATCCTAAAAAATCACAAAGTCAAGCAGAATAGTACCTGAGTCCTCCTCACTTTTTCCTCCTCCTTTGATGGGGGAGGATTAAGGTGGGGGTGATAAAAAGTTTGTCATTTTTGTCTTACCACATTGCTGGGAATATTTGCAGGAAAAGACCTTAGCATTGCATAACTCATTGCATTAATTTGTTAATGTCATTAAATTTGGACCGTATAAACTTCTTAATGCTCCGTTTCTATATCAATCCTCTTCGCCTTCAACGATAACCAGTATCCCGGGAACAAATCAAAAGAAAGATAAATACTCTTCCAGTTTATTGGAAAGTCATTAAATCCCGGGTCATCAACATTAAAGAACAACCTGCTATCTGTTCTCAATGCATTAAATCCTATGCGGAAACTCAAAAAATAATGTGTAACACCAACACCAAAATCAATCAACATTCCATTCTGAAGTCCCCAGGCGCTGAAGCCTGAATATAAATATGTAACCCACGGCGTAATCTCAAGCGATTTTCTATGGGCTGCGAATGGCACAAAATAGATGTATGCTGGTGCAATGAATCCGGCAAGGGCGACACTATCCGAAGAAAAATCTGCATTATGTATCACCCTGAATCCTTTTGTACCAAGACCAAAAAATTTATAAATAACCGCAATATCGCCTATGCGGTAATCAATATGACCCGGTGCTACTGCACTCGCACCCGTGGGATTAAAAAACAACCGCCAGGTCGTATAATATTTCTGTGCGTAGCCAATACAAAAAATTAAAAACAATGAAAGAAAAACAGCAAGCTTTTTCATACTTAAGTATAGCACAAAATTAAAAAATGTCAAGCATGCATTACTGGGACCTTCAATATTTTTATAGAATACGACCTTTAGTTTTAATAAAACTTATAGAAATTACCTAAAAACTTAGTGGGAGACCCTAATCCGCATCAAAAAATGTAGTGGCAGACCTTGGTCTGAAAAAAACCTGTAGTGGCAGAGTTTACTCTGCAATAATCAATGTTGAGCAAGCTCAACCACTACGGTGTAAAAAGATTATCTGTGGTGGCTGAGTTTACTCTGCTAAAGGCGAGCAAGCTCGCCCACTACATAATTGGATGGTTTGTTGTAGTGGCAGACCTTGGTCTGAAAAAAACCTGTAGTGGCAGAGTTTA
>JBDRVV010000032.1 GCA_039802005.1 candidate division WOR-3 bacterium | reverse complement strand
TGCTGTTTTTTTTGATATGGCATTTCCAACATTTAGACATAAAACATTTGAAAAATATAAAGAAAAAAGAAAACCAATGCCTGATGAGCTTTCAGGACAAATTTCTAAAATAAAGGAGATTATAAATTGCTTTGGTATAAAATATATTGAAAAAGAGGGATATGAAGGTGATGATTTAATAGGCAGTTTTGTTGAAAAATTGAAAAATGGAGATTATGAAATATTTATTATAGGAAGTGATAAAGACATTTTACAACTCATTGATGAAAATGTTTTTGTTGTTAATCCAATTAATTATGAAATAATTGATAGGAAATGGGTAATTGAAAAGTATGGTTTTCAACCAGAAAAGATAGTTGATTTTATTGCTCTAAGTGGTGACCCTACAGATAATATCCCAGGAGTACCTGGTATTGGAGAAAAAACAGCAATTTTGCTTTTGTCAAAATTTAATTCAATTGAAGAAATATATGATAACATTGAAAAAATTGAATCTGAGAAATTAAGAGAGAAACTAAAGAAAAATAAAGAGATTGCTTTTTTAAGTAAAGAATTAGCAAAATTACCCAAAAATAACGCCCGTGTGCTAATGCATCTTGCTTGGCTCCACTACCCGGGTTTCTTTCCAATTAATCTAACCAGAGAAGATTATAATAAAATTTTTGCACAAAAGGAGATTGAAACAATCTTCAACGATGCCAGCCTAAAAAAATTTGTAAAATTAATGGGTTGGGAAAGTGAAATGAATCCTCTCCTCTCATTCTATTATGTCCACTACTTTCAAGAACCCGAAAACAGAACAATTCAAGAAATCATTAATATTCACAAAAGTCATAACAATCCCTCTTACCTTTTTTGGTATCTTTATACAAATGATTTAGATACTTTTTATCAGGAATGCACCTATTTTTTGAGCACACTATCCCTTTTCTATGGGCCTGATGACCCGTATAAAGAAAAAATGAAAGAAATATTCTTAGAATCAAGCGGCGATATTCTTTTGCTTTATTATCCTTGGTTTTTCGGTATGGAAGATCCAGTTCAATACAAAAGTCGTTATAAGGAAGAACCATATAGTAAACTTTTTGAGGTAAAAATTTGGCTTATGCAGCGCGATTGCACAAATTTGGATTTTGAGTGCCTTATGGTCCTCTTCAATGAATTTTTTAATAGAAAAGACCGTCAGGCATTACTGGATACATATCGGTTGTATCTAATCTTTGGGCTCGCAATATACGGTTTTGAAAATAGAGAGTTGATCATCTCAATCCAGAGGATGCAAAATGAAATAGAAAATTCAACAATAGACGAAATTTCAGATATTGAAAAGGAATTCTTCCGCATGGAAATGAATGTGATTAATAGATTTTCGGAAGGCGAGGTAGATGATAGTGTTTATCATGGTTTATTCAAAAGGCTTTCAGATGATAAAAGTTTTTTGGATAAAAGGCAAAAAATTTTATTTCTTAGTGTCGCCAGATTGTTTGCACTGTCACCTAAACTCAAGGTGTACTTGAAAAAATGGTGCGATATTCTCAGGGAGCATGGAATTGAGAATTGGAATGAAGAAATACTTGAAACCCAAAGCGAGTTATGGCAGGCAATTGTAACAGGAGAAGAAGAATCATTAGATAACCTCGTATTTGATGTTCTCGTAGGTGGTCAATTACCCTCAATCCCATCCATGCCTGAAGTTAAGGTCATATTGAAATCAGATTATGGCGAAATCAGATGGCAGTCTAATTTAATAAAGTTAGGGGAGAATGACATCAAAATTTTAAAAGAAATTGGTTATGATGAGAAATCACCTTTAGAGCTGAGGCAGGTGCTTAAAATAAATGCTTCTGCACTAAGAAAAGCAATTCAGCGCCTTCGGGAGAAACTAAAAGGTTCCCCAATTGAAATAAAATTTGAAGAAGGATTATATTTTTTAGAACGTAATCCCGAATGGCAGGTTAAATGGATTTCACCAGAAGAACAAAACAAGGAGGCATAAATGAAGGTAAAATTACTAAAATGTCTATTGAATGAATTATTAAAAGAACAATATAAAACAATTAAGAAAATAGAGCAATTAAATAATAAAATAAATTGAAAGAATTAAATAGCGAAGTGCATTCTGAACTTTCTCACAATGGAATAATCACTGATGGTGACTTGCCGGATAATGTAGATGCATATATAAATACAACCGATAAACAATTAGAATTGTGTTACAATAAGTTGCACGAAATCAACCTTGCAATATATAAAATAAAGCATGCTGTCAAATTTTATGGATTTTGTGAGCTGTGTCACAAACCTATAGATATCAGACGTTTACAATTGATACCAGAAACTCGATACTGTGTTAGATGCCAAGGGCTAAAAGAACTTAGCGGGTTTGGGACACGACCAGAAATTCACACCTACCGCTCTAAATGGTCACACTTGTTTAACTTGGATGAAGAAAGAGTAGATAAAAACGAACCATTTTATCATTATGACAAAAATTGGGGGCTTGTCATTGTTTCGCGAAAGAGGGCGAGAAGTTACTTTTATCGATAACGGGCGATGCGAAAGCAAAGGAAATTACTATAATAATAAAGGAGTTTTCGGTTGCATCTCTTAACTCTACAGGAATTTTGATATTAGGAAACACTAAATAATATTACGCATAGGAGGAGCAATATGCGGGTCCGTTTGGTAAGAGAAATGCGTCATGTGAGGCAAAAACTCATACCGTTGGATATTACCCTGCCAACCAGAATCACACTGGCTTTGATGAACAGATACCCGAGGTCTATAAACTTCAATGAGGTTCGGGTTACCAAGCATCGGGCATCAATAAAATTGGCTAAACGAGATGGCACAACCGTTTATTATATCGGGATCGGGATTTACAACTCCTCGTTGTATATTTTCTGTTCCTTGAACAAGCAATACAAGACACTTCTTGACTGGCTTAGTAAATCCCTAACTGACATCAGAAATCATCTGGGTGAAGACAGCGACATTGTCGTCAGGACTTATACCGTAGAAATACGCCGTTCGCTTGTGGATCACAAGAAAAGAAAATATATCACTAACATTGAGTTCCGCAGGCTTGTGAATGAACTCGACCGCTGGATAAAATACTTGAAAAAAAACCTAGATGAAAATCAGCGGTCTTATTAGTAAAACCGCATTTCACATATCTCGGTAATCTTAATAAGTTAATGCACACTTGAAATTTGGTTAGGGTATGAGAGATTGTGTGAATGACTATTGTATTTTTGTGAAATTTGTATAAAATACTACAATTAATAACAGCCTAAAGAAGTAATGTAAATTAATAAGATTATTGTAGTGTGGTAATCGAAAATGAAACTTTTTGGGGATTTTTGCGTAATACATAATATAGAAGGCAATTGAGGGCAACTTAAGGCAATTAGGGGCAATAGAAGGCTAAAGAGGGCTATGAAAAAAAATAAGGGTAAACAAGGGGAAATAAGGGCTAATAGGGGTGAAGAGGGGAATGGAATTTGGGATTTCAAGAAGGATGGTTGGTGGGTTGGGGTTGGAATGCTGGTATTATAAAATCTAAAAAATAAGGTGAAAGGAGAAATATGGTTTTTCTATTATTAGTGTTAGTTGCAAATAACAAATCCCTTGAGGTGCGGTTTACAGAAACTGCACCGGTGATTGATGGGCATATTGAAGAAATCTGGCTCAAGGCAGATTCAGCGTACGATTTTATTCAATATATGCCTTATGAAAAAGAGAAGCCATCGGATAATACCGTGGTTTACATTCTGCAGGACGAAAACAATCTCTATTTTGCCTTTCGGTGCTGGACAAAGAATTCTAAACCTGTGAATCAGATGAGTGGAAATGATGATGCAGTTAGTGTGTATCTTGACCCCTTTGGAAGCAAAACTACTGCATATCTATTCAAGGTTTATGTCAGTGGGGTGTATGATGATGGCTGGATACTTGATGATGGTCGTTCTTCAGATTTGTCCTGGGATGGTGTCTGGTATTATGCAGTAAAGACCTATGATGACCGCTACGAAGTTGAGATTAAAATTCCATTTAAATCAATCAGATATAAAAAAGGCCTTTCAGAATGGGGGATAAATTTCAGGCGTCATATTCCAGAGAGACAAGAAACTGATTACTGGACCGAGGTTTCACAGAAAGAAGGAATGCTGGTATCAAAATTTGGTACTCTAAAAAATATCAACTCTCAGGCAAAGGGTTATTATTTTGAAATCTATCCAGAAGGCTTTGTGCGTTATGATAAGGTGGGTGCACTTTCGGGCGAGATAAAACCCAGTGCCAGTTTGAACCTGAAATGGGATATTACTTCTCAAACCACCTTAAACGCCACTGCCTTTCCTGATTTTGCCCAGATTGAATCCGACCCATTTATTCTGAATCTATCAAGGTATGAGACATATTTGAGCGAGCGGAGGCCTTTTTTCGTTGAAGGCTCAGAGATATTCAGAATGTCGGATTTTGGTGAAGGTAAAGGGTTCTTCTCGCCTTTGAGAATCTTTTATTCCCGAAGGATTGGTAAATCTGTTGATGGTGAAGTTGTACCAATAATTGGTGGATTGAAATTGACCAGTAAATCAGAAAAACTAAACTATGGTTTATTTGGTGCGTACACAGATGAAGTAAAAGATAGCAATCTTGTGCTTGAGCCGAGGCGTGGGTTTGGTGTGTTTCGTGGAAAATATAAGGTCTTAGAGAATTCGGATATGGGTATATTATTCAGTGGCACAGCGGTCAATAAAGATACATATAATCTTGCGATCGGTGTTGATGGGGTGTATCGGTCAGGACCCAATCAATTTATCGTTCAGAGTGCAATGAGTGATAAAATTGGCAAAAGGGATTGGGCAGTATCTTCTGGTTATTTTGGGTTTATCAAGAACTTTTTGACAATGGGCAGTGTTCAGGTGATTGGTGATTCATTTGATGTTCAGGATATTGGCTATGTGCCCTGGGCAGGAATCAAGAAGTTTATGTTGCTCACTGGGCCATTTAAGACATATCAAAAAGGTTTTTTGAGAAACCTGTGGACTGGATTTGGTGGTGCCTTGATACAGAGCCCTGGTGAAAAAGATTGGTCAAAGATAGGATTTGCCTGTTTCAATCCCAATTTCAGGAATGATTGGGGTGGGAGCATGGAAATTGAGGCAGGTCCATATTATGAAGCAGATACAAGTTTCTTGTTCCGCTGTGCAAATGTATCAGTGTGGGGTAATGGACCAAAGTATAGTATCTGGGGTGGTGCTAACATTAGCTACTCTTATAACTACTATCGTGGATTTCTTGCGTATCAGTCTTATACCTGGCACGGATTTTACTGGACAGTGATGCCTCGGATTTCAATCAATTTTGATTCCTATTTCTGGGTTGAATGGGATACTACTAATACAATCCTTACTATATGGCCTTCAGCAACACCGAGAATAGATATCAAAATCACACCCATAATGACTTTTGGTATATTTAATGAGTTTGTCTTCAATACACCGGGCACAAATTTTGGTGCTACAGAATTTTTGACCAATCGTTTTGGCTTTTTATTCTCTTATAATTTCAAGCCCAAATCCTGGCTCTATATTGCCTTGAATGACTATCGGGCAAATCAAGGGGAGGGACTTGCATTACAAAATCAGGTTGGTGCGATAAAGGCGAAGTATTTGATATATTTCTGACAGGGCAACACAAGGCAAATTAGGGCAATACAGGGCAATTGAGGCGATACAAGGCAGTTAGAGGAAACACCAACAATAAATAAGGGTAAGTAGGGACAATTGAAGTACAAATAGGAAATTAACCTATTTAAGGGTTTAGACTTTCATACAGGTCAGAAGGTGTGAATTTTGATAAATAATTTACTACACGGTTGATTCCATTATTCTACAATTCTAAAACTATCGAACAATAACGAGGTTTAGATAAAAATTTAGTATAAAAATTATAAAATATTATAGGGGGGCTTTTCAAGACGCAGGATGGTGGTAAAGATTAATCTTTAGATATTTAAACCGCATAATTGACAGATAATTTATTTTGATTATAATTGGAATAAATTTTGGGACCAAGCAGTAATTATTATATGAAAGGAGAAAATGATTAATTTATTCACAATAGTCATGTTATTTTTTACTCAATTGAATAACACCGAAAGTGCACAGCCTATAGCAATATTAACCTTCGTGGAAGGAGAGGTTAAAATTTATAGAACAAGGGGCAAGGAGATTTTTAAAGCAGAATTGGAAAGTGCTATTTTTTCTGAGGACAGCATTATAACCGGAGAAAACTCTGAAGTTACTATATTTTATAATAACGGGAAAATTGTTTCTTTAGGTCCGAAAACCGGAATGAAAATATCGATGCCAATTGACACTACCCAGCGGGGAGGCGAAGATCAGGAAGGGGGTGGTGTAACTCCATCTGTTATTTCAACACTCTTTGCCTTCAGTGCCGCCGGGGAAAGGACCGGTGTAAAAATTCTTGTCCGTGGTGATGAAGATAGCCTTGCCTTAAAGGTCATTGAGCCAGGTAATACAGCTTTAATAACGAATAAACCAGATTTTATATGGCATAAATTCCAGAATGCACAGAAATATAGTATTGTAGTTCAGAAAATGGGGAATATAATCTGGCAAAAGACCTCAACCGATACATTTTTGAAATATCCTGAAGATGTCCCTGAACTCGCGCCTGGTTCATATCTTCTAAAGATTTTTGCCCTGAAAGGAAATGACACTTTGAATTCTGCTGAAAGATTCTTTAAGATTTTGAAGCCTGAGGTGGTGTCAAATATTATAACTGCCCTTAACAATATCAAAACGCAAAATCCCGATTCTTTTACACTTAACTATTTGAGTGCGCGTATATATGAAGAGAATGGGTTGATTCTTGATGCGATTAGGGCATATGAAGAATCATTAAAATTAAAGCCAAATGAACCTTTAATTCTCAAGTCCCTTTCCCTACTCTATAACAAATATGGACTTGTCGAAATTGGAAATAGGTATCTGGATCGGTATGAGGAACTTACCGGAAAGGAAAAGTGAAAAACGATTACAAATTCATAAATCTTCAATTCTCCCTTGATAAAAGGGGATTAAAGGAATCTTTTTTAATAATCTGTTTTCTCTTTTTATTATCTCCTGCCTATGAAATTGATCCGAATATCAAAATTGCAGATTCATTGTTCTATGTAGAAGACTTTTCAAAGGCAGAGAGTATTTATAAAGAGATATTAAATTTTGCGCAAGGGATTGATAAAGGATTGTGCCTTAAAGGGCTTGGTAATATTGTTCTTTCTTTCGGAGACCTAAGTCTTGCAGTAGATTATTACAATCAGGCACTGAATATCTTCAAAGAAAATGATTATTATCCAGGTCTGGCGAAGATTTATTTAAATATCGGTTCGATCGCATTTTATCAAGGAAATTTTACCGAGGCAGAAAAAAATTTTAAAAATGCCTTAAAAAATCAGGACTTGATAAAAGAGAAAACGCCGGATGATTTAATGGATGAAATAACCATTCGCCTGATGCTGGCACGGGTTTCTTTAGCGAAAAATGAATACGATAGTTCAAAAAATAACCTTTTGACCGCAATAGATAAAGCAAAGTCAATAGATTATAAAAAGGGTATTATTGATGGTTATTATTTCCTTGCGAGTTTATATATCCAACTGGCAGAAGCCGATAGTGCCCTGAAATATTTTAATCAGTCCTGTTCACTTGCACTGGAATTGGGTTATCAGAAAAGTGCGGCAGATGCCTATCGGGAGATGGGTAATATTCATCGCAGGCTCGGTGATTATGACATTGCCTATGAGAATCTATTGAAATCTTTGAATCTGATAATTGGCATTAAGCAGGAAAAGGAGATTGCACTCGGTGAAGGCGAATTGTTGAACAATTTGGGCAATCTTTATCTTGATATGGGAAAGTATCGTCAGGCTTTGGAGAAGTTCTTATCAGCATTAGAAATTTTTGATAAAACAGGCAATATTTCCTGGAAGATTGAGGCATTGCAGAATTTAGGCTATACTTACATTTTACTTTCGTCTACAGATAATACATATTTTGATTCCGCACTATATTTTTATGAACTGACAAGACCTTTGTTAAAAGACAAGAAGGATGAGGCACTATTTTATAATAATCTCGGTATTCTTTATGAGAAAAAGAAGGATTTTAAACTTGCGCAGGCGAATTACCAAAAGGCATTAAATTTATATAAATTCCTTCAGGATAGTATTGGACAGGCAAAGGTCTATTGTAATTTGGGCAACATATTTGTCCTTTCCGGTGATTACAACAAGGGAATAAAATCATATCAGGATGGGTATAATATAATTGAAAATATGAATCGAAAAGATTGGCAGGCATCAGTTCTATCAAACCTCGGTTTTGCCCAGCACAAGGCAGGGCAGATTGACGAGGCAATAAGTTCTTTGACCAAAGCGGTGGAACTTGTTGAAAACCTGCGCGGCAGGATTGTCAGTCAGGAATTTCGTTCAGCATTCTTTGAAAATAAGATTGTATTATACGAAGAGCTAATAGACCTATATTATAAAAAGGGGAATGCAAAAAAGGCTTTTGAATATGCCGAAGGCGCAAAGTCCCGGGCATTTTTAGATTTGATTTCCGGTATTGATATTGCCCAGAAAACAAATCTTGACCCTAAGATAAGATCATTAATTAAGCAGGAACAAGCCCTGGAAAAGAAGATAGAATTTCTATCCGGAATGCCTGAACAGGCAGATGTGATTATCGAACACAACCGGATAATAAAAGAGATGTTAGAAAAATTCCCCGATTATAATATTTTGAAATCAATAAAACCTATTGATATTAAAAAACTCCAATCTATTTTAGATGGCAATACGGCAATTATTGAGTATTTTATCGGAATGCATAATGGCTATGTTTTTGCAATTACCAGCCAGAGATATGGGATTAAAAATTTAAACGCAAACCCTGAAGAAATCTATGAAAAAATTGACAAATACCGCAAAATAATCAGGCGCAGGGTAAATTATGAAGATAATGAGCTTGCGGGAATTTCAGACTGGTTTTATAAAAACTTGATTGCCCCGGTTATGCCGGAAATAAAAGATAAAAAAAGGCTTTGTATTATCCCATATGGCATTCTGCATAATCTTCCCTTTGCCACGATTATGATAGATAAAGACTCAAAGAAACTTTTGATTGATGATTATGATATATTTTATGCCCCATCGGCATCAGTCTATGAAATTGCCCATAATAAAAACAAATTAAAAAAGAATAAATCGGTAATTTTTGCAAAATCTGATTTTTCAGAGCATCCAGATTGGTTTGATATGCCATTGCCCGGAACAATTGCCGAAAAAGATTCAATCTTAAAAACCGGGGGATTATCAAATCTCAAGGTTTTTGCAGATAAAGATAATTCATCACCCCCGCCTTCAGAGACCAACGCAAAAAAATATCTAAAGGACTATGACATAATCCATTTTGCTACCCACGGAAAACTTGCACCCGGCGATTCCGCACTTGAATCAAAGATAATTCTTTCTAAAGATGACGAGAATGACGGTGAATTAAGGGTCCGTGAGATATTTAATATGGAGATAGATGCCTATCTTGTTACTCTCTCGGCGTGTGAAACTGGACAATTGCGGGGTTTTTCTGAAGGTGTATACATTGGTGATGAACTTACTGGCTTGAGTCGTGCCTTTATCTATGCCGGCACCCCTTCGGTAATTGCATCTTTATGGAAGGTGAGTGATGTATCAACTGCACTTTTGATGGCACAGTTTTATAAGAATTTGAGGGGTGCGGACAAGACAAAGGCACTATGTGATGCCCAGAGGTGGTTAATGAAAAAAGAATATTTTGACAAACCATTCTTCTGGGCACCTTTTGTAGTTATTGGTGATTGGCAATAAAAGCAAAGGAGGTATAATGAAAGCCATAACCAAAATATTGGCAGTCTTATTGATTGCCGGACTCATTATCCCCGGGCTTGTTTATGCCCAAAAAGGTGGTAAGGGTGCCGAAGTGAAGACCGGGTCAGCACCATTGGCAGTAGAAAAACTGAAATATAAAAATATCCAGGATGAGTTTGACCCGACCTATGATTTTCTCGCTGATATTGGCGAGATGATTGATAATGCCCGACACCAGAAAGATGGTTTTGACTTGCTTGCTGCTACACAATTACTCATGCTTGCCGAGAAAATGTCGGGAAAGAAAAGCGCAGTTATCACCAGCGATGCGTTACTTAATGAGGTTGGTGATCTGGCAAAAGACCAGAAGAATGCAAAACTTGCCAAAATGGTTGCAGAATTTTATACAAATGCAGGTGATAAGACAAAGGCAGATGAGTTTACCAAACTTGCCAAAGATTATGAGGCGCTTGCAGGCACAACCCGTGGTTATTGCTGGGTGCGGGTGAATAATTATTCTTCCTGGACGATAAATGTTTATATAGATGGTTGGTATAAAGGAACACTTTCGCCAGGATATTATTCATATTTCAAAATCTGGGAAGGTTATACAAAGCTCTATGCGGAAGGCACATACACTGATTACTACTGGGGTCCAATTTATCGCGACATCGGTGAAGGTGAAACATTTACTTGGAATCTCTGGGATTAAGTCAAACAACGGGGGCACGGTAAAACCCCGTGCCCCCCAGGAGGAATTATGAATAAGTTTGTTTCCTTTATTTTTTTTATTCTGATATTCGCAAATGCCCAACAAATTGGTCCAGGTCCTTCTTTTATTATTAAGGCGAGCGAGGATGCCGCAAGACAGATAGAAGAAGAAACTGGTTTAATAAATGATACAATTCTGTTAAATCGCATTAAATCTATTGCCCAGAATGTTATGAGGGCATCAGATTTGAGAACAAGTTTTGAATGCAAGATATTAAATACCGATATAGTGAATGCCTTTGCCCTGCCCGCAGGTCCCATTTATGTAACATCAGGGTTGATTACAGCTCTTGATTCACTAAAGACCGAAGAATCTCAGTCTATGCTTGCAGGTATTCTGGGGCATGAACTTGCCCATATCACACTGCGCCATTCAGTTGCAATGTTGCGACTGGAGAACTTTATTAAGGGAGGAACATCTTCTATTCCGGAAGATGTTGCACAATTTTTACAGAGAGGTTATAACCGTGAACAAGAATTTGAAGCCGATGAATACGGAGTAATTTATGCAATGCGGGCAGGTTACGATTTTGAGTCAATTATAAAATTTTATAAAAAAATGCGTGAATTATATGGCGAAACTCCACCCGGGGATGAAAAGTATAACGACCATCCCCGTGCCACCGAGCGTATCGCAAGACTATATGAAGTGCGGGCGCAACTTGAGCGGGACTTTGACCAGTGGTATTTTGGTGTAGAGGCATTGAATGAAGGGCGTTATAACGAGGCGATAAAATATTTTAAATTATTCACCACCACTTTTTCCAATAGTGCCTGGGGATGGACGAATTTGGGAACCGCATATTTATTTGAGGCAATGTCAAAAATGGAAGCTCCCCCTGTGTTATTTATGACTGTTTATTACACAGAACCATCTTTTAGGTTAAGGGGAGAACCTGATGAATTATTGTATGCGGAAGAGGCTTTTAAAAAGGCAGTTGAATTGGATACGGCATATAATATTGTTTATTATGCCAATATGGGAATAATCTATGCCTTACGCAAGAAATACGACCAGGCGATTGAGTATACCAAAAAGGCACTGGAAGGTAAACAGGCAGAATATTTTTTCTATAATAATTTAGCAAATATTTTATTTTTGAAAAAAGAATATTTAGAAGCAATTGAGTTATACAAAAAGGCGATAGATATTAATCCTGATTGGGCGATGCCTAAATACAATCTTGCTATTGCCTATGAAACTATTGATAGAAAGGATCTGGCAATAGAAATATGGGAAGAACTACTTGATGTTTCGGGTTATAATAAAGAGGCAGTAAAGCACCTTTCAAAACTAAATAAGAAGTTTAAATCTTCAAAAGATAAAATCCAGCCTGAAACTCAAATTGGCGGTATTAGTATCGGAATGTCCGAAGATAATGTTCGGAAAAACTTAGGAGAACCCGATGATCAAACTGTACTTGAGAAAATGACTGCTTTGGAATATTCAACAAAAAATCTTGTAATATTTATCAGAGAAGGTAAAGTGAGCGGCATTCTTGCACGTGTGGGTTTTTCAGAAAAGACGGCAAAGAATATTGGTATCGGTTCGTCTATCAACGATGTTCGTAATGTCTATGGCCTTCCTGATGACATTGTCCAGCAAAAGAATGGTGAGCAATGGGTCTATGGCAAATACGGTCTGCTCTTTAATATCTATGAAGGCACAGTCAGTCAATTTCAGATTATTGAGGCATCAAAAGATGGTTAATGGGTTAGGGTTGAGATGTTAATAAATGTAGGGCAAGGCTTCAGCCTTGCTTTTTGGAAGAGCAGAGTCCACTCCGTCGGAGTAAGGTTTTATTTCCATAAAAATGGAGGATTTATGAGACTCTCACTCTCCCTTGAAGGGAGAGGATTAAGGTGAGGGTGAAAGGAGGTATGATGATTACTCGACAGTATTTTATCTTTTTTGCGTTAACTGTTGCATTTGGCTGGTCTACCAAAGTTGATATTGCCCAGGAATATTTTCTCAAGGGCACTGAGTTCTACACTGCTAAAGAATATACAAAGGCGGTTGAACAGTACTATAATGCAGTTAAACTTGAACCTACAAATGGGTTGTATAGATTATCACTTGCTGGTGCCTATGGAAAGGATAAACAATATGCTGAAGCCTTACCCCATTTGAAAAAGGCAATTTTGTTTGATACAACACTCATTGATGCCTATTATCTTATAGAAGATTTTTATGCAAAACTCGGTAAAGAAGATTCTGCCATTGCGTATTTTAGTGAAGAAAAAAATCTCCATCCGCAAAGGGCAGTTATTTACATTAACCTCGGGCATTTATATTATAGAAAAAAGGATTTCAATAAGGCAATCCAGGAGTTTCACCAGGCACAGACCCTTGAACCGAATAATCCGGTAATACAATGCGGTCTTGGGGTGGTAATGCTTGCCCAAGGTGATGACAGCACTGCTGAAGAATTCTTTTTAAATGCAATAAAAATTGATTCACTATATCCTGAGGCACATTTGTATTACAGTATAATCTTGGAAAGAAAAGGAATGATTAAAGAAGCAGAAAAGGAGCGCAACCTTGCCTATCAGTTAAAGCCCGAGTTGAAAGAGGTTGATTTGAGTGGTGTTCTGCCGATCCGGGGAGAAAAGGCAGATATTCCTTTTATTGTATCAACCCTTGATATAATTGTTCAGAAACTTATCAGACCTGAAGAGCGGCTTGCAGAAATGGTGAGGAAGCCTTTTGATTTGAACTTGGGGACCGGGTTGACAACAATCAATAAAGAAAAGTGGTTATCTATCAAATCAAGGCCAGCAATGGAGACAAAATGGTTTGGATTCAATCTCGCATTTGATTTTCTTGTCAATCAAGACAGCATCCGCACCAGAGAATGGGATTACAAAAAAGTTTTTCAAAATGTAAGAATAGGGCACCCGAATCTTCCCCTCTATCTTGGCACCGGTGCAATAAGCAATTATACACTCGGCTATGGATTGATTGTGCGTGATTATTTCAACCAGGCAGATGAAAATAACCGAAAGATGGGTGGGGTCTTTACCCTGCAAACAACGGATAATGCAATTGGTATTACCGGAATGGTAAACAATCTTTCACCAATGGAGGTTACAATCGGCAGGGCATATCTTGGAAAATGGGCACAATCTTTAGAAGACCTTCTGCAGAGGATGGAATTGGGATTTACCTATGCCCAGGACAATGAATATGCGTATAGGGTTTTAGGAGGTGACCTGCTCTTTTATCTTACATCTCGTGGTGCATTCCATTTTCTTATTGCCAGTGAATTTGCCAAGACGCTTGAACATGGTTATGGCAATGTATCAGGATTATTTGTGCAATTTGGTGGAATGAGAAAATCAGATGTTTCTTTATCGTTATATGGTGCAGGATTGATTTTAGGGAAAGATTTTGAACCAGCGCCATTTGATGCATTCTATGAGAAAAAGCGAAAACAATATGGTGCAGATCTTGTGAATGCAGTTTTGAGTAAATATGATAAAAATACAAATGGATTTTACGGTGTCGGTAGTTTGAATCTCGGAGTAGTTTTAAAACTCTCAGCTGAATATCAGAGTGTATCCGGTGTTGATTCCAGTGGACTCTTTACCGCACGTGTTTCAGTTGCAGATGATGAAAATATTCCGATAATTTTGCGTGGGGTCTTCTACAAATATAACTTTGACGACTTCAATACCCTGACTAAAATGGATGAGAATACCTATCTTGCTGGAATTGCGGGTCTAAAATTCTTTAAAGGACTCTTCTCAATAAATCTGCTCTATGAAAGAACCTATGTCTGGAATGAAGAAACGGATAATTACGAAACTCAGGAAAGAATTTCGCCCCACATTCTTTTTAATAAAAGTTTTTAAAAATGTATCCTTTGTGTAAGAACTGTAACAAAGAACTTGCACATAGCGGAAAACATATATCAATCCTTTTGATAAACGGCAATGAAGAAACCTTTGTACTTTGGTATTGTTCCAATTGTAAAAAATACTTTCTTGTCGGCTATGAAGATGTCTTTATGTCTGCGGACGAAGTAAAAGAATGGTATTATGGAGAGCATAACGAAGAAGAATTCAAAAGATTAGAAGAAATCATAAATAAATGTCCTGACCCATCCGATAAATTCTGCCACTGTGATGCACATAAATATTTCTATAGATTCATTTATGGAAAGGATATGGAAGAATGAAGATTATTTTCCGGGTGGCTAAAAGAAGAAAAACATTCGCTTTTGGTTTATTATTTGTTGGAATTATATTTTCTACCCCACTTTTTGGTGAAACTCCGAAAAAAGGGTCAGACTATTTACAAAGGCTCGCTTACTGGCTGGAGCAGGCAAAAACACCAGAAAAATGGTTTTATATTGATAAAAGGGGGAATGTCTTTGATGAAAAAAGATTTGAAAGTGTGTATGGTAGTTTTGATAGTGGCTATGCAAAGGTATATAAAAATGGAAAATGGGGGCTCTGTGATACAACAGGAAAAATAATAATAGAACCTAAATTTGATGATATAGAATCCTTCAGAGAGGGATTGGCAAAGGTCAAGATTGGCGATAAATATGGATTTGTGGATATCTCTGGTAAGCTAATAATAGAACCAAAATTTGATGGGGTAACATCCTTTCGCGAAGGATTGGCAGGTGTGGTGATTGACAATAAATGTGGGTTTATTGATAAAACAGGAAAGATTGTGATTGAATTAAAATTTGATGAGGCATATAATTTTGTTGAAGGGCTTGCCCTTGTTCTTATTGACACAGTTTATGGTTTCATAGATAAAAACGGAAACTGGGTAATAAAACCAGTATATGATGATGGTTATTATTTCAGCGAAGGATTGGCAGCAGTAAAAAAGAAAAATAAATGGGGTTATATCGATAAAGAGGGTAAGATTGTGATTGATTTTGAGTTTGATAATGCATATCCTTTTTCTGAAGGCAGGGCACTCGTATTGAAAGATAAAGAGTATTTCTTTATAAACAAAGAAGGAACGCCGGTTATAGAAACGCAAGATTACGAAACAATGGGGATTTATTTTAGTGAAGGTTTAAATTTCATTAAAATAAATTGGCAATGGGGATTTATAGATACACTTGGGGAAATTAAAATTGAACCGCAATTTGATAGTGTTTTGAATTTTTCAGAAGGTTTGGCAATTGTAAAGATAAAAGATAAATTCGGGTATATAGATAAAAATGGTAAAATTGTAATTGAACCAAAATATGATTACGCCCATAGTTTTAACAATGGTATGGCGTTAGTAAAGATTGATAATCGTAGAATTATCTGTGATAGTATCGCTGCGATACTTGAGAATATACCGAAGAGTGAATCTAATCAGGCAGTCAAATTGATTTTGCAATCATTAAATGATGGTGATAACGCTTATACACTATTGTATGATTTGCTTTTTGTCGGCTGGGATTTGGCATACTTTATTGGAAAGAATATAAATTATGGTAACAATGAGCTGGGAAACGAAATAGTTTCATTAATTAAAAATTATAAATCAATAAAGGATAGGATTCATACGCATCTTCAATCTGAAGTTTACAATAGAACGCTTGATATTGATTATACTCTAAAGGCATATGAACATAACTTAAATGTGTTTTGTTATCAATTAAGCCCAATGATAAAATTGGTTTTTGGTTCCGGTGCGGTTCAAATTCTTTTTGACCTTGCCTTGAATATGGAGCTACCAGAAGAATTAAGCGAATATTTTTGTGAATTAATTGCTGAATTTCATAATAAAGATGATTTTGAGAGATTACTAAATATTGCCAGGGGCTTTGTGAATAAAAGCCGATTCATAAATGTTCTCTGTAAAACAGGTGATGAAAGGGCAATTGATTATATTTTGCCATATCTTGAAATGAATGAAAAGGATATTGCCTGGGGATTAAGGTTTATTCCATCACCCCGTTCAATTGAGATACTGATTAATATATTAGAACATCAGATAGCAATTGATGCTGAGGCAACTGGGAAGATAGACGGCACAGCATATGACGGTGCAATTTTATCATTGGGTGTCATTGGGGATGAGCGGGCAATACCGGTTTTAAAAAAGGCACTTGCCGATACAAACGATATTCAGGCAAGAAGGCTTGCTGCCTGGTCTTTATGGATGCTTGAAGACAAAAGTGGCATTCCGGTGATGGTGAAAGATGAACACTGGAATGATTTAAAAGTTATGGCAGACCCGTATATTGTGCCTTATGTTATTCCATTGCTTGATACCAAAGATCAAGATAAAAAGGTTTCAATCATCAAATTATTGGACGAAATCGGTAGTTCAGATGCAATCCAGGCATTGGTTAAATCTTACGAAAGTTCTGAAGAGCCTGATAGCATAAAAGATCACCTTGCTATCCTGCTTGCCCGGAAGGGCGAAGAAAAGGTATTACCAAGAATTTGTTCAATCCTAAGTGATACATCAAAACAAAATTCCATCTGGAATATAGTAAGTTGGAGAGGGGCGCTTTACGCCTTACTTTTCATAGATAAAAATGAAACAGTGAAGCCTGTGTTATACAAACTTCTCAATAATGAAGAATACAAACACATTGCCGGTATAAACCTCATCCTGGCGGGAGAAAAAATTGATGTGAAAAAGACAATAGGGCTTTCCGAGACAGAAATTTTGTTAGAATATCCAAAGTTTTCCAAGAAATTAAAAAAATATCTAAGTCCTTCAATCGCTGAATTTATGGAAATTCTGTCCCAAAAACCTGATTATCATGAAAGCATTTTGGAGGCATTGCCTGAAATATTCACACCAAAGGATATCTCAGGGCTTGAATCGGAATTCACAAAATACAATTTTTCTGAAGAGATAAAGACAAACTTTTATTTGAAATTAGCCCTTTTGTTTCAATCAATAAAGGATTATGAAAGTGAAACAAAATTTGCCCAATTGGCACTGGATAATGCTTATAAAACCAAAAGCCCTTACTGGATATTACATTCTTTATGGATGCTTGCCGATGCCTTTATATATACCACAAAATACAATGATGCTGAGAAACTTCTGAAAGAGGCAATAGAGATATGCAACCATCTCTCTAATGACGAAAGAAGAGATTTTGATATAAAGTTCCCTGATGCTTATAGTCATTATTTGCTTGGTGAACTAAATTTAAAACGCAAGAATTATAAAGAGGCAATTAAGAATTTTACGACTGCCCGTAATGAAATCAATTATCGTGTTTCTGTTAAACTTATGGAATTTATGTCACAGCGCGAACCAAGGGACAGATTAAAGGCGATGATTGCTTCAGGTGTCGGTTTTTGTTATATTGAGCTGGGCAAGGGTGCATTTGAAGAAGCGGTTGAGGGTTTTGATAAGGTTGGTGTGACCAATATTCGTGAGCAGGAAAGTAGAGACCGGGCATACTACGGCTTGATTCGTTCTGCGGTTGCGGATGGTAATTATGAAGAGGCACAACGACTGACTGAAAAGTTGATATTGATAAAGATGAATGAAGACTTTGAAAGAATGGAGGTCAATCCGGTAAATCCTGAGCGAAAGAAAGAGATGGAGGAATTAAAGAAGCGGAAGAAAGAGATAGAGGAGATGAAGCGGGAGCTTGAGAAAGAAGAAAAGCAGGGCGTAGTAGCAGATACAATAATCCAGAAAAAGACCCGTGAGTTCAAGAAATATATCCACAAGTTAAAGACCGAGAATCCAAAGTTATTTACTATCGTCAATGCCGAGCCTTCAAATTTAAAAGAATTACAGGATATGGGGATAATTCCTGAGAATATGGCGATTTTGCAGTATCTGCTTGGTGAGGAAGAGTTGTATGTCTTTATCGTGAAGACATATGACTTATTTATTAAAAAAGTTGCGGTAAAGCAGGCGAAGATTGCGGGATTGATAGATGAGTATCGCACGCTGATAAAAAATCGTGCTTCAATGGATGATATAGATGAGTATGCAAATGAGTTATACAAATATCTGATTGAGCCAGTGGAGTCTGAATTATCAGGGGTTGAGATTATTGGTATTATTCCGAATCAGCAGTTGTATTATCTGCCTTTTTCGGCACTAAAAAAGGCGAAAGAAAAAAGTTTCCTTGGAGAGAAATACAAGATTTTCTATATCAATTCTACGAGTCTATTAGGGATTGTGGCACAGCAAGAAGGTTGTGATATTGCGAGTGCTCAATTTATTGCCTTTGCGAATGCGGATGGGACATTGCCTGAGGCAGAAACAGAAGTAAAAAATATTTCCAATTTGTATTCTGAGATATTGGCATTATATCGAGATAAGGCAGTAAAAGATACGGTATTTAAGACTGGGGGTTGTCAGATCTTGCACTTTGCGACCCATGGTGTTGCGGTGCCTTATGACCCGACCTCTTCGTATTTGGTTTTGGCGCCGAGGGGTGAGAAGGGGCAATTAAAGGTAGAAGAGATATGGGGATTGGATTTAAAGGATTGTCCGTTGGTGGTGTTATCGGCGTGTGAGACTGCGGAAGGAAAACTTATTGCGGGTGATGAGGTGGTGAGTCTGGCATTTGGGTTTATCTATGCTGGGAGTGCGAGTTGTCTTGCGACCTTATGGGAAGTGGCGAGTCAATCAACTGCGGAGCTGATGCAGGAGTTTCATAAGAATTTGAAAAATGGTAAGAGCAGGATACAGGCATTACAGGATGCGCAGATTTCTCTGCTCAAAAATCCCAAGACTTCCCACCCCTTCTTCTGGGCACCATTTATATTGATTGGAGACTGGCGGTAGTTTGAGACACGGAGAATCAATGAATTGTAGCGGTGCGATTTATCGCACAAATAATAATGGGAGGACTCTAATAAATTTACGGAAGTTCCGATGTTTACTCTGAAATACTTTAAGCAAACTGGAAAATAAAAAGGCAAGGTAATTATGAAAATTCCTATAATAGTCCTTGGTGCACTTTTGTTCGTTGCGGGATTAATTTTTGCATATTCAGGTTCCATTGTCTCCCTTTATTTGATAATCGGCGGGCTCGGCTGTTTTATTGCCGGCATTATCCTGGAACTAATTGCCAAAAGTAAGATAAAAAAAGAGGAAAAATCAGCGACCGTTCAAAAGAGAAAATTTTTGGGTTCAAATCTTGAGATGATAATTGCGGGTATTGTCTTTATTATTCTTGCATCAGTATTCCTTCCTTCTTTTCGCGCAAAAGAAAGTTATTTTTACATTTTTATGGTTATCGGTGGTATCGGACTGCTTTTGATTGTTCTTGGTTTGATAAGGATAGTGATTTCAATGATTAGGAAAGCCGACAAAAGACAATAATTATTTTGCGGCTGGTTCAGTTTTATATCTTAACGTGGTGGCGATTTTAGTTTATAAAACATTTATGGAGAAAGAAACTGATCAGATAGACAAATTTTAAAACGAAAAGGAGGTTCTTTATGAAAAAATTTGACTTTAGTTGTGCTTCGGGTTTAGCCCGAAAGGTTTTTTTAATGCTTTTTGTTGCAAATGCAAGCCTATTGCTTGCCCAGACTCTTTCCCAGCCACCCGAACTCATCCCTTACCGCAAAGGTGATAAATGGGGATTCTGTGATAGGAATAAGAAGATAGTGATTGAATGCGAATATGATAATGTCTGGAAATTTGATGAAAAAACGGGTCTGGCAATGGTGGAAAGAAATGAAAAATTTGGATACATTGATAAATTGGGAAAAGAAGTTGTGCAATTGAAATATGATGAAGTAGGTTGGTTCGCCGAGGGATTGTTTGTGGCACGATTACAGGATAAATTTGGTTTCGTGAATAGTGAAGGGCAGGAGGTCATTCCGCCTCAATATGAGGAGGCGATTGGATTTTCTGATGGTCTTGCCGCAGTAAAACTCAATGATCGCTGGGGCTATATTGATAAAACGGGTAAGGTTGTAATTCCTTTTAATTTTGATATTGCAGAGAGTTTCATCAAGGGTGTGGCACGGGTTAATATTAACGGAAATTACACTTATATAAACAGGGATGGAAATTCAATTCTGCCAGATGACTGCTGGGAGGATCGTCATCGTACTTCTTATTTTGGTGATTATATAATCGTTTACAAAGAAATGGTTGATGAATATGGATATAGAGAGATAAAATATGGATTGTTCAATAAACAAGGGCATAAAGTTTTACCTTGTGAATTTGACCTTATTGAATCAATTTCCGAAGGGAGGATAATTTTTTTCAAGGAATACATGTTGGGAATTGCGGATACAAACGGAAAGATAATCCTTGAACCCAAATATAATGATGATGACCATTATATTGCTGAAGAAGAATATAAATTTTCTGATGGTATGATGCGGATATGGCAGAATGGAAAATATGGGTTTATAAATAGAATGGGAAAAGAGACCATTCCGCCTAAATATGATGATGCACACCATTTTTTTGAAGGGCTGGCTGCGGTTAAATCAGGTAGTAATTGGGGTTTTGTGGATACTACTGGTAAAGAGGTAATCCCATTGAAATACGATTTTGTTCATAATTTCTCTCAAGGATTGGCACCAATCGGCAAAGGTAAAAAATATGGATTGATTAACAAAAAAGGTGAAGAAATCGCCAAACCGATATATGAAGAGATTGGCTTGGTTGGCAATGTAATCGCATTAAAACAAAACAAATGGGGTTTTATTGATAAAACAGGCAAAATTGTGCAAAATTTTCAATATGATGATATAAAAATATATGAAGATGGATATGCGGGAGTATTAAAGAATGGTCTATGGGGGATTGTTGATGGAAATGGGAAGGAAATTGTATCGCCGAAATACGAACAACTGCCGGGTGTGGAAGAAGAGTTTATATACACCGATCTGAATTTATTCTATGAAAATATTGCTCGGGTTTCAAAAAATGAACTCTGGGGCTTTATTGATATTATGGGTAAAGAAATTGTCCCTCCTAAATATGAATCTGCTCATGACTTCAGTCAGGGGCTTGCCGAAGTAGTTTTTGAAGGTAAGAGTGGTTTTATTGATGCCCTGGGCACTGAGTACTGGAAATAGTAATTTTTATGTTAAACTTCTTGTTTTTGCTGTTATTTAGTCAGGCAGATCTAAAAGAAAAGGCAGATAGCCTTGACAAGATAGTTGCCGAGCAGATAAAATCCGGCGATTTTGAAAATGCCCTTAAAACTGCTGAAGAATTGCTCACGGTGTATGAAAAAATAGGTGAGAAGAAAAATATCTCGGATTGCCTAGCAACGATTGGTTTTATCTATGGAAAACTCAACGATTTTGATAAGGGTTCGGGATTTTACAATCATTCACTGGAGATTAAAAATGCAATAGCTGATTCAGCTGGAATCCTCAAGGTGCTTTTCTTGAATGGTGTTTTATACAAAGATTTCAAAAGATTCAAAGAATCCGCTGCTAATTTTGAAACGGCACTTTTGCTTGCTGAGAAATTAAAACAAATCTCTTTAAAAAAATCCATTGTCTTTGGTTTGGCACAAGATTATTTTGAAATTGGTGAGATATTTCTAAAAGAAGAAGAAAAGGATTCCGCCGAATACTATTATCTAAAGGCGATAGATAATGCAAAAATCGTAAATGATACTATCACATTAATTCAGGCATACCATTCGCTCGGTGCAACTTATGTCTATCTTTTTAATGACTCACACCGAGGTCGTAAGGCATACCTTAATGCATTACAATTGTATCATATTATCAAAGACCGAGAAGGTGAGGTTGATCTTCTCAATGATTTATGCGAATCATATCTTGTAATACCAGATCATAGCATTGCCTCGGGTATTGAGTATGGTAAGAAGGCTTTATACCTTGCCGATTCAATAGATTATTTAGATGGTTATTCGACAGCATCAGAAAACCTCGGTGATTTGCACCGGATTTTAGATAATTTCTATCAATCTGCCGAATATTATAATCAATGCCTTGAGACATTGAAAAAAATAAATGACAATTGGACCATGGCACGCATTTTATATAAAATTTCAAGATTGTATTTTGAGTATATGCCAGCAGATACAACCTTGAAAATATGTCGCATCGGTCAAAATGTTGCTCAGGAATCAAATAATCAGGATTATTTAAAACTGATTCTTGGCATTGAATATCTTGTCTATAACAGGCAATATGATTATGATAATGCAATCAAGACAAAAGAGAAATTGCTTGATATTTATCGTTCTGAAGATAATACAAAAGAATTAGTAAATACGCTTATTGACTTAGCAAATGCCTACTTGAATAAAGATGATTATAAAAAATTTAAGACCTTGTATACCCAAACGGAAACCCTTATTCAAGAAATAAATTATATTGAAGGTGAAGTAAAAATACTGATGTTAAAGGGCGAGTATTATTTAAAGAATGAAAAAACAGATTCACTTATTGCTTTGGCAGATATTATTTTTCCGAAATTATCAAAAGTTGAAGATAAAGAGTTGATTTCTGATGTCTACATCTGGCTTAGTTCAATTGCGTTTGTGATTGGTGATTTTAAGAAATCAATAGTTTTGCTGGAGAATGGTTTAAAGATAATAGATGAGGCAATCTCTACGACTAATCCCCGAGACCAGATTTCAATTATAAAAAGGCAGAGTTTATATTCGGCAAAATCTTATCTTCTTTTAAATACAGGTGTTCTTTATCAGGGCATTGGATTACTGCAAAAGGCAGAAGGATTTTATAAAGAGGCAATAAAGATAGCGAAGGAAGAAGCAAAAGAAAAAGACCTTTCACAATTTCATACCAACCTTGCCCTGGTTTATCTACAAACCGGCGACTACGAGCAATTCAATAACTATTTAAATGATGTAGAAATGGAGAATTTTAAAAATCAAAATACTGATGGGCAGGCGTTCGTGCTACAATTGCGCAGTATTGAAATGATAAAAAAAGGTCAGTGGAAAAAGGCAATTGAATATCTTAAAAAGGCAGATAGTTTAAAAACTAAACCAAATCTTTTGAATCTATTTCTCCTTGGAATTGCCCATCGCGGTGAGGGTGATTATAAAAATTCTTTATTAATGTTTAACAGGGCACTAAAATCACCAGAAACGTCATACTCGCCACAATTGCAAGGGATTATTATGACCGAAATCGGAAGTGTATCCCTTGCCCTGAACGATTTGAATAATGCAAGATGGTTTTTTGAATCGGCGCGTAAAAGTTTTGATATAATAGACACAACATATAATACAGTTGAACTGGAAATGGGGTGGGCAGCCCTTGCCCTTAAAAACAAAGATACAATTAACGCCATTACCCATTATAAAAAGGCAATCCAGATTGTGGAACAGGTTTCCGCAAATTTATCAAATGATTTAATGAAGGTTGCGCTTGCCAGCAGTGGTGTAAGCGCCTATGAAAAGATCATTGAAATTATGCTTGCCCGAAAGGATTATGCCGAGGCATTCAGTTACTCAGAGCGGAGCCGTGGTCGGGCATTCCTTGATTTACTCGGGACCGCCGAATTAAAGTTGAAACCCGACAATAGGCTTTATATGAATGAAATAAAAGAGAAAGAGACGAAACTTGCCTTTTTAAGTGGTGATTTAAAGATTGGAGAAAAGAAGATTTCAGGACCAGAAATAAAGGATATTCAATCAAAGATTATAGAGATAAGAAAAGAGATAGAGAGGACTAGACCGGAGATTGCTTCTTTTGTTTCGGTTCAGGCAGTGGGTTTAAAAGAACTTCAGAATTTAATAAAAAACGAAATTATAATTGAATATTATTTTATTGGCGAAGAAGGTTATATATTCTTAATCAGCAATTCAAATATTGAAGTTTTTAATCTCACAAAAAGATACTCTGAGGTTTCAAATCTTTGTGAATATTTTCGGTCTTCTTTGATGAAAACACAACCACCTTTTGATCAAGAATTTTATGAACCAGCAAATGAATTATACAACATTCTGATTGCACCGATAATCGATAGAATAACCAATCATAAAACATATGTTGTTCCTTATGGTGTGCTCCATTATCTGCCGTTCAATGCCCTTTATGATGGAAAAAATTTTCTTATTGAGAAAACAGAAGTCTGTTATCTACCCAGTGCCAGTGCATTAAAATTTCTTCGGAGTGAACCCGATAAAAAAGAAGACAAAAAACAATTCTTGGGCATTGCCAATCCGGACCTTGGTGATACAGCATTATCTCTCAAATTTGCAGAAGAAGAAGTAAAAACGATTGCCCCGCTTTTTATTGCCAGCAAGGTTTTCTACAAAGGTGATGCATCAGAAGGTAAAGTTGTATCATATGGCAAAGATTATAATATCGTACATTTTGCCTGTCATGGTGTGTTCGATGAGAATCGACCACTCTATTCAGCCTTGCTGTTAGCAAAAGATAAAGAATATGATGGCAGACTCCATTCTTACGAACTTTTTGGAATTGAATTGAAAGAGGCAGATTTAATTGTCCTCAGTGCCTGCCAGACCGCGCTTGCCCGTCTGACAAAAGGTGAGGATTTGATTGGATTATCAAGGGGATTTTTCTATGCCGGAACTCCATCGCTTGTGGCAAGTTTATGGAAGGTAGATGACCAATCCACCGGATATTTGATGTCAGAATTTTATAAAAATTTGAATAGGGGAATGGATAAGGCTGAGGCATTAAAGAAAGCCCAGATTGCAACAAAGGAAAAATTCCCCCACCCCTTCTTCTGGGCACCGTTTATATTGATAGGGGACTGGCGATGAGATTTTCCCAAAATTCCTTTTTTCTATTTGTCGTCAACCGCTATACCGGTGAAATTATTCAAAAAATCAAACTTGATAGTGCCCCGGAGACGATGATTGTAAAAGGTAAAAAACTCTATGTTCGGACATACAATTGCGATTATATTTATGTGATAAAAGAGCAATAAATGATAAAATTAGGGGATGGGCGAATATTTTTTTATTGATCAATATGGAAGAATGAATACTATGGCGGAAGAGATAAAAAGAAAACGGATTGACAGCACAAATTTTTTGGCTAAAATAGGATGTGTGGCTTTTACTCATATTCTATGCATCAATAGATAATTTTATTGCGCGGGACAGACCCAATGACGGGGGTAAATCTATTTATCTATGCTGGAAGGGTGTAGAGGATACCCTGATTGACGGTTATGTAATTTTTCGTAAAACGATTTCTGATACTGCATTTACAAAAATTGGTTTTGCCGGGAGATATGCAACAAATTTTGAAGATAACACTGTTTTAGATTCAGTAAAATATATATACCAAATTGCAATTCAAAAGAATGATAGCATTTATTCATACACACTGAGTAACATTGTTCAATCCTCTCCACAGTTATTTCACAAGGGCAGACTTAATATTCTTTTTGCAATTATTTTGTTCACCTTATTTTTGATATACTTTATGTCTCGTGCAAAAAGAGGTGCAAAATTATTTATCAGAAAGATTGCTGGGCTTGATGCAGTTGAAGAGGCAGTGGGCAGGGCAACCGAAATGGGAAAGCCAATACTTTATGTACCTGGTCTCGGTGATATTGATTTTCCTTCTGTAATTGCTTCAATGAATATTCTTGGTGAGATTGCAAAGAAGTCGGCAGTCTATGAAAATCCAATTATTGTGGTAAATTGTTATCCGGTTGTATATACAGTTGCTCGCGAGGTCGTCAAACAGGCATTTACAAGTGAAGGAAAGATTGATAAATTCAAGGATGATTATGTGCGTTATCTTACTGAATCCCAATTTGGATATGCAGCAGCGATAAATGGGATTATTTTGAGGGAAAAGCCCGCAACAAATTTTTTTATAGGTCCGTTTTTTGCTGAATCACTTTTAATGGCAGAGACCGGGAATCAGGTTGGGGCTATTCAGATTGCCGGTACTGATCAGGTTCTGCAATTGCCGTTTTTTGTTACTGCGTGTGATTACACGCTTCTTGGGGAAGAAGTTTATGCTGCGTCTGCTTATTTAACAAAAGAACCAGTTCTTGTTGCATCTTTGAAGGCACAGGACACCGGAAAAATTCTCACACTTCTCATTCTCGTCTTACTAACAGTTCTTGCATTTCTCAAAATTAATTTGACTTCCATATTAAAGGTACAATGAAAAAGAAGATTCCATTGATATTATGTTTAATAATCGGATTTTTAATGGTTTGTCAATATTTCATTCCGCATCCTGTATCCACTCAATTTAATTCTACTATTAACAAATGGGTGGTCGTGTTATCAGCATTTGCTTTGGTACTGGGAATCGGGAATCTGACAAGTCACCATATTACAATAATCAGAAGAAAGAGAGCCGATTGGATTTATAGCCTTGTTACACTGGTTAGCATGTTCGCAATGGCAGTAATCGGACTTTTCTTCGGGATAGATGAAAAATCCTTATATCAAAAGATCTATTTGAATATCCTTACACCACTCGGCGCAACGATGTTTGCCTTGCTTGCATATTATATGACTTCTGCCGCTTACCGGGCATTCCGTGCACGGAGTCTGGAGGCAGGATTATTACTCGGTGCGGCATTTGTGGTGATGATTGGATTTATGCCCATTGGAGAGTTAATTCATCCATATATTCCTGCTTTTGCTGAATGGTTGATGCGCATTCCCAATATGGCATCCCAGCGCGGTATCTTACTTGGTGTAGCATTTGGTGCAGTAGCAACTGCCCTGAAGATAATTTTGGGTATTGAACGTTCCTGGCTTGGCGGAAAGGATTGATATGAATGTTTTGCAAAAACTTACAAAGATTGACCGAAGAATTATCTATCTGATACTTACCATTCTTGTTATATTACCATTCTTTTTAAAATTCCGCATTCCCCAGAATATAATGCCCCAGACAAAAAGATTGTTTGATTTCATTGAAAAGTTAAGCCCGTCGGATAATCAGTCAGTCCTGCTGTCAATTGACTATACACCTCAGACCATGCCGGAATGCCATCCAATGGCGATAAGTATTTTAACCCATTGTTTCAAGAAAAAAATTCCTGTGCTTGGTGTATCATTTGATCCTCAGGCACCAGGACTTGCGATTGAGGCATTTAATACCGTGGTGAATAAAATAAATAAGACTGCGAAGACAAATAATGATTCAGTGATTTATGGTAGAGATTATGTTTATTTAGGCTGGAAATCAGGAAGGATTGCGGCACTTATGGAAATGGGAGAAAAGATAGGTAATGTATTCCCAAAGGACTACTACAATAATTATACCGATTCGCTGCCTTTGATGCAAAGAATAAAAAATTATCGAAATGTATCAATCGCAATAATTCTGGCAGCGGCTGACTATCCACAGGAATGGCTAATGTATGCCCAGGCAAGGTATGGTCTAAAACTCGGCGCGGGATTGACTGCGGTGATGGCACCGAAGTACTATCCATTTTTGCAAACCGGTCAGATATCAGGAATGATGTCAGGAATGAAGGGTGCGGCTGAGTATGAAAATCTGTTGCTACAATATGGTTATGCTGAAGAGAGTGGAAAGGCAGAAACCGGAATGAATTCTCAGACCTTGGTTCACCTTCTAATAATTGTGCTCATTATTGTCGGTAATATTGGCTATCTTGTCATGCGAAAGAAATCAACAACTGGTTAAATGGCTATTAGATCTACATCAGAAAGGGGCAAAATGCGAAAATCATTGTACGGTTGCGAAAAGCGAACCGGTCTGGGTTATTGGTTTCGCTTAACAACAGACGAATTACTAAATACGAAACGCATATCGCAACCGAAAATCCAAATCATATTGTACAAGAGATTTTATGAGCCCTGATCCCTGGGTCTGGATTGGTGCATTTCTAACACTGATGATATTTTCGTTTCTATACAAGGACAATCCATTCTACAAATTTGCTGAACATTTATTTGTCGGTGTTGCAAATGGATATTATATTGTATTCTACTGGCATCAGGCATTAAAACCCAATTTGTTTGAACCCTTGAAGACAGGTGAGTTTATTTATATTATTCCGCTCTTGCTTGGATTATTGTATTTTACAAGATTTATCCCGAAGATTGGCTGGCTTGTGCGCCTACCCCTGGGATTTATGATCGGCTGGGGTGCAGGTATTTCAATACCGGCAAATATCCAGGCATTTATCTTTAAACAAATTGAAGGGACGGTCATGACACCTGAATCCTTCAATATGGGCTGGGAAGGAATCTGGTCTTTGATAATCCTTATCGGTGTTATATGTACGGTGATATACTTCTTTTTTTCAACCGAACATCGTGGTGTATTAAAATATGGTTCGCGATTGGGCATTATCTTTATAATGTTGGGTTTTGGTGCGTCATTTGGTTATACCGTAATGGCGCGTGTTAGTCTTTTAATAGGTCGTATACAATTTTTATTGGGTCCCTGGCTGGGACTGATAAGATGAAAGGAGTCGTATGAAAAGCAAAGAACATATAAAAATTACAGAAAAATTCAGTGCACATAACTATCATCCACTCCCTGTAGTATTGAGAAAAGGCAGGGGTGCATGGGTCTGGGATGTTGAAGGTAGAAAATATCTTGATATGCTCAGTGGATATTCAGCATTGAATCAGGGGCATTGCCATCCTGAGATAATCAAGGTTGTAAAGAAACAGATTCAAAATCTGACCCTCACATCAAGGGCATTTTACAATGACAGACTTGGCGTATTTTTGAAAAAGTTATGCCAAGTCACAGGATACGAGAAGGCATTGCCAATGAATTCTGGTGCTGAAGCAGTTGAGACGGCGATAAAGGCAGCAAGAAAATGGGGGTATTATAAAAAAGGTGTGAAAAAAAATAAGGCAGAGATAATTGTCTGTGAGAATAATTTTCATGGGAGGACGATCACAATCGTTGGTTTTTCATCAGAATATCAATATCGAGATGGTTTCGGTCCATTCACACCAAATTTCAAAATGATTCCGTATAATAATGCAAAGGCATTGAGAAAGGCGATAAATAAAAATACTGTTGGATTTCTTGTAGAACCCATTCAGGGTGAAGGCGGTGTCGTTGTGCCTGAGGATGGTTATCTTAATGAATGCTATAAAATCTGCAAAGAGAATGATGTTCTCTTTATTGCGGATGAAATTCAGACAGGTCTTGGAAGGACAGGAAAACTTTTCGCTTATGAATATGAAAATATTAAGCCCGATATCTTAATCGTCGGTAAGGCATTGAGCGGTGGTTTTTATCCTATATCAGCGATACTCTGTGATAACCGAATAATGGATGTATTCAAACCTGGAGACCATGGTTCAACATTTGGTGGAAATCCCCTTGCATCAGCAATCGGAATTGCTGCCCTTGATATAATTATAAAAGAGAGGTTGCCACAGCGGGCTTATGAACTTGGTAACTGGTTTATGGGCGAGCTGAAAAAAATTGAGAATCCAGTAATAAAAGAAGTTCGTGGAAAAGGATTGCTTATTGGTATAGAATTGAAGAAAAAGGCAAGACCATACTGCGAAGCATTAATGAGACAGGGAATACTTGCCAAAGATACGCACGACTATGTAGTAAGATTTGCCCCACCATTGGTTATCAAAAAGGAAGAACTTAAATGGGCTCTGGAAAGGATTAAAAGGGTATTTAAATAAAGGCATATCTTTACTCAACCCAATTAATTTTTCCTATTTGATTTTATTCATAACAATAGATTTCTTTGTTTCTTAAGAAAGTGAGAAAGCAATTTTTTCTGTCAGAATCTTCATTATCTATATATTTAATCTGAGCTGATTTTGCGTCGTATCTCATCTGGGTTTAGGGGAGTTCAATGTAACCACCAAAAGGGTCAAGGGTGATGAAGCGACCGATTTGAGAATCGTAGTATCTTAAACAGAAGTAGTTGAGACCCGTTTCTGCATCCAACTCCTTGCCCGTAAATCCATGCACATTGCCACTGCCTGCCAGCATTTCACCAAAGGGTTGATAGGCACCGGTCCATACTACTACACCCGATTCATTCGTCATCTTTCTCGGCGAACCCAATGCATCGCAATGATACCAACTCGTATCCGCACCAGCAGTATAGTAAAATCCGAAATACGAATTTCGAAATCCGAAACAAATTCCAAATTCAAAATTCCAAACTGAATAATATTTGAAGTTTGTAGCATTGGGATTTAGATATTGTTTAGAATTTCGGATTTCGGACTTAGAAATTTTCATTATGTATCCTCTGATAAGGATATTCTACCTGAATTTTGTAATATGTCAATACTACACAACCATTGATAATCTGCATTATCTTTAAGATTTATGTAGAAAGTAGAAATCTGATTCCACATTCCCCCATCAATTGCTGTTGGAATTTCTCGGCTTAT